>NZ_JBNNHG010000073.1:13368-17264 GCF_050268705.1 Stenotrophomonas sp. NPDC077659
GCTCGGGCGGCGGCGCAGCCGACACGGCAGCCGAGCATGGGCTCGGCTCTACTCCATTCCCAGCTTCTTCAGCTTGTAACGCAGCGCCCGGAAGGTGATGCCGAGCTGTGCGGCAGTGCGCGTCTTGTTCCAGCGGTTCTCTTCCAGCGCGCGCTGGATGGCGCTGCGTTCGAGCTGCTCGATGTAGGAGGGCAGGGCGGCGTTGCCGGGCTGCAGGTCGACCACGGCCTCGGGGGCGGCGGGACCGCCGGCGGTGCGCGGGGCGTGCTGCGGCAGGCGCAGGTCATCGGCCCCGATGCGGTCTTCCTCGGCCAGGGCCAGCGCGCGCTCGAGGATGTTTTCCAGTTCGCGCACGTTGCCCGGGAACCCGTACTGGCCCAGCGCGTCCAGCGCCGAGGGGGCCAGCAGCGGGGTGGGGCGGCCGTGGCTGCGGGCCAGCCGTGCCAGGATCGAACCGGCCAGGTCCGGCAGGTCCTGGCGGCGCTCGCGCAGCGGCGGCACCCGCAGTTCAATCACGTTGATGCGGTAGTACAGGTCGTGGCGGAACCGTCCGTCCTCGACCAGCTCGGCCAGGTCCTTGTGGGTGGCCGACAGGATGCGCACATCCACCGGTTCCTCGTTGGGCGCACCCAGCGCACGCACCGACTTTTCCTGGATGGCGCGCAGCAGCTTCACCTGCATCTGCAGGGGCAGCTCGGCCACTTCATCCAGGAACAGGGTGCCGCCGTGCGCGGCCTGGAACAGGCCCGGCTTGTCGGCATGGGCGCCGGTGAAGCTGCCTTTGCGGTGGCCGAAGAACTCGCTTTCCATCAGTTCGGTGGGGATGGCACCGCAGTTGACCGGAATGAACGGCCCGGCGGCACGCGCGCCCTGCGCGTGGATGGTGCGCGCGACCAGTTCCTTGCCCACCCCGGATTCCCCCAGGATGTAGACCGGTGCCTGGCTGCGGGCGACCTTGCCGATGGTGGTACGCAGCAGGTCCATGGCCGGCGAATCACCCAGCAGGCGCGCGGCCTGTTCGGTGGCGACGGCAGGCGCCGGGCGTTCGCTGTTGTTGAGCTCCAGCGCGTGCTTGACCAGGCCGCGCAGCACGCTGATGTCCACCGGCTTGCTGACGAAATCGAAGGCGCCGGCCTTCAGCGCTTCCACTGCCAGGTCCATGCTGCCGAAGGCAGTGATCATCGCCACCGGCGTGCGCGGGTAGTGCTGGGCGATCTCACTGACCAGTTCGATGCCGTTGCCGTCGGGCAGCCGCATGTCGGTGATGCACAGGTCGTAGGGATTGCTGGCCAGCAGTTCGCGGGCTTCGGCGAGGTTGGCGGCGGTACTGATGCGCAGGCCCATGCGACCAAGGGTCAGCACCAGCAGTTCGCGGATGTCGCGTTCGTCGTCGACGACGAGAGCGCTGCGGGTTTCGTTCATGGGCGGAGAAGATAAACGAGGGGGGCTGGATGCGACAAATGTTTGACGCGGCGGATCACTGCGGAAGCAGGGTGTGCGGGCCGGGCAGGACCAGGCGGAAGCACGAGCCCCCGGCCGGCACGGGGATGTAATCCAGCCGCGCCTGGTTGGCCCGGCACAGCTCGCGGGCGATGTACAGCCCCAGACCGGTGCCGTGCTCGGAGGTGGTGAAGAAGGGGCGGAACAGCTGTGCGGCCACCGCCTCGGGAATGCCGGGGCCACGGTCCATCACGTCGATCACCGCGCTGCGTTCGTGCTGGGCCACGCGCAGGCGCACCCGCGCCGGCTGCTCGCCGATGCGGCCGTACTTCAGCGCGTTGTGCACCAGCACGGTCAGCACCTGGTAGAGGTGGCGGGTATCGACCAGGGCCGGTACGGAGGTGTCGTTGATGATCGGCTCGATGCTGTCCGTTTCCAGCGTCTGGCCCTGCTTGTACTCCAGCACGAAGCGGCGCACGAAGGCGGCCAGGTCGACGTTCTCGGGGGTGGCGCGCTCGCGCCGGGCCAGGCCCAGCACGCTTTCGACGATGCCATTGGTGCGCTGGCACTGCTGGTGGATGATCTGCAGCAGACGGCGGTCGCTTTCGTTGAAGCCGGTGCCTTCCTCCAGCAGCTGCACGGCGTAGTTGATGGCCGCCAGCGGGTTGCGGATCTCGTGCGCCAGGCTGGCCGAGAAGCGGCCCATCGCTGACAGGGTGAGTGATTCGGCGCGGCGCGAGACCACGCTGGAATCATCCAGGAACACCAGGGCCAGCTCGCTGCCGGCCAGCAGGCGGGCAAAGCGCGGCTGCACCTCGGGCTGGTCGGGGGTGAGCTGCAGCGGCATCTCATCCTGTGCCCAGCCATTGCGCCAGCGGCTCAGGCGCCGGGCCAGCTCGGGGGCGACGCTGGCCAGGTCGAGCTGGCCGCTCTCGCCGACGCCGTCGTTGTCGCCCAGCAGCAGGGAGGCGGCCTCGTTGGCCAGGGTGATGCGGTTGTCGCCATCGACGACGATCACGCCGGTACGCATGCGGCGGATGATCAACTCGTTGATCTGGAAAAGATTGGCCACTTCATCGCCGCGTTGGTTGGCCAGTTGCTGGTTGCGCCGCGCGCGGCTGCCCACCTGGTAGCTGATGAAGGCCAGGGCCAGGTAGCTGGTGGCGAACATGGCCAGTTCGGCCAGGGTGCGGGTGGGGTCGCCGCCTTCCAGCACCTTCCACAGGTACTCGGCGGCGGTAGCGACGCTGGCGGCCAGGGCCAGCACCAGGCCCCAGCTGAGCGGCAGCAGCGTGGCCGCAGCGGCGATGTTGAACAGCAGCGACATCGAGATGCCGGCGCTGGCACCGGGCAGCGCGTGTGACAGCAGGCTGGCGGCGATGATGTCCAGCGCCACGCCGGTGACCACGATCGGCAGCAGCCAGCGTTCGCTGCGGCCCACCACCAGCAGCAGCAACGACAGCGCAAGGTAGGCGGTGCCGACGCCGTAGGCCAGGCGCGGATGGTGCGCTTCGCCGACCATGGACGACAGCGGGCTGAACAGCAGGGCGGCAATGACCGAGGCGATCAGCACGCGGTACAGCGCGAAGAAATACAGCTCACGCCGTGGAATCGATTCGATACGGTCGATCAATGAAGCGCTGGGTGACACGCCGGAACTCCCCTTCTGGCTGCCTGGAACTGGATCTGACGGCGTTGGCCTTGGAGCGCACCCGACTTTCCCCCGATCGTCGGCTGCGCCCTTTGTCATCTTGTAGAGTCGAGCCATGCTCGACTGCTTCCGGTCGGTCCGTAGAGTCGAGCTTGCTCGACTGCTTCATGCATCAGTCGAGCAAGCTCGACTCTACGGGACCTGCGCACCCAGTATAGGCCTGTGTAAGCGTTTTCCTGCGCAGTCGACCCGCAGCGGGCGGCGGCGGGCACTCCGCCGGGCCGCTGCAACTGCCTGAATGGCGGCGGAAATCTGCCCGGGTCTGGCCATTTGTCCATACTTCTTTGCGCCCCGGCGCTGGCTCAGCCACAATAGTGGGCCCGCCGCGGTCCATGCCGGCGCCCCGCCGGGGCCCCTGAGGAATTGCGTGCGGTCGTTCCTATTCCCACGGTGACGCATGAATTTCCACGAATACCAGTCAAAACAACTGCTTGCCGAGTACGGCATCCCGGTCCCGGCCGGCAAGGTCGCTGCGACCCCGGACGAAGCAGTTGCCGCTGCCAACTCCCTGGGCCAGGGCCCCTGGATGGTCAAGGCGCAGATCCACGCTGGCGGCCGCGGCAAGGCTGGCGGCGTCAAGTTCTGCAAGACCACTGACGACGTGAAGGCCGCTGCGGCCAAGATGCTCGGCACCAAGATGGCCACCTACCAGACCGCCGGCGTTGAGCTGCCGGTCAACCTGGTGCTGGTGCCGAGCGGTTGGGCGTGATCGATTACTCGCGGCCCTCCACCGAACAGCGGCTGT
>NZ_JBNNHG010000074.1:0-1244 GCF_050268705.1 Stenotrophomonas sp. NPDC077659
CAAGGGCGCGCTGTTCCAGTACGCCTACGGCAGCTACGGCATGTCGATGGACCCGTACTTCAACCAGACCGCGGTGAGCCTGCTCGATCGTGGCGTGGTGTATGCCATTGCCCATATCCGTGGCGGCCAGGAAATGGGCCGCGACTGGTATGAGAACGGCAAGCTGCTGCACAAGCAGAACACCTTCAACGACTTCATCGACGTCACCCGTGGCCTGGTGGCACAGGGCTGGGCGGCCAAGGACCGCGTCGCCGCCTCTGGTGGCAGTGCTGGCGGCCTGCTGATGGGGGCGGTGGCCAACCAGGCGCCGCAGGATTACCGGGTGATGGTGGCGCAGGTGCCGTTCGTGGACGTGGTGACCACCATGCTCGACCCGACCATTCCGCTGACCACCAACGAGTACGACGAGTGGGGCAACCCGGAGCAGAAGCCGTACTACGACTACATGCTGTCCTACTCGCCCTACGACAACGTCAGGCAGCAGGCCTACCCGGCGCTGTTCGTGGGTACCGGTCTGTGGGATTCGCAGGTGCAGTACTGGGAACCGGCCAAGTGGGTGGCCAAGCTGCGTGACGACAACACCGGCCATTACCCGATCCTGTTCCGCACCAACATGGAAGCCGGGCACGGCGGCAAGTCCGGGCGCTTCCAGCGGTACCGCGAACTGTCCGAGTCGTATGCGTTCGTGCTGCAGCAGCTGGGCATCGTCCAGCCGTGATCGTGGCAGGGTGCCGGGCACTGCCTGGCACCCTGAACCGGTATCCTTGCGGCCATGACCGCACCCGCGCCATCGCCGCCCGATGACACGCCGCCACCGCGCGTGGTGCGTTTCCGCTGGGCGTGGTGGCTGCTGGCGTACGCCAGCCTCGGCACCGGCATCGTCGGCATCTTCGTGCCGGGCCTGCCGACCACCGTATTCATCCTGATCTCGGCCTGGGCCGCCTCGCGCGGTTCCGAGCGCCTGCATGCCTGGCTGCTGCAGCATCCGCGCTTCGGCCCGGCCATCGCCAACTGGCAGGCGCACGGTGCGGTCAGCCGCTATGGCAAATGGATGGCCACCATCACCATGGCCGTGTGTGCCGGCATCATGCTGTGGTGCGTGCCGATCGCCTGGGTGAAGTGGTTCTCCATCGGCAGCATGACCGTGGTGGCGATCTGGCTGTGGACGCGGCCGTTACCCCCAGATGGGGGGTAGCGTCGACCGTTGGTCGACGATCGCGCGCAGCGCGGGGTTTTCGCGGCCG
>NZ_JBNNHG010000074.1:1341-17263 GCF_050268705.1 Stenotrophomonas sp. NPDC077659
CGGGGTAGCGTCGACCGTTGGTCGACGATCACGCGCAGCGCGGGGTTTTCGCGGCCGACCGGCAGAGCAGTCGACCAACGGTCGACTCTACCAGCGGAGGGGTAGCGTCGACCGTTGGTCGACGATCGCGCGCAGCGCGGGGGTTTCGCGGCCGTCCGGCAGAGCAGTCGACCAACGGTCGACTCTACCGTCCGCTCAGCCGCCAATGGCTATACTCGGGCGCATGAAGATCCCCCATCGCAACGCCATCCTGATTCCGCTGGCAGCGGCCTCGCTGCTGTTCCTGTCCGCCTGTGGCAACAAGGGCCCGCTGGTACTGCCGCAGAAGCCGGTGCCGGTGGAAGAAACGGTCGAGCCGGCCGCTGCGCCTGAAACCACCCCGGAAGCCACCCCCGCCGCGACTCAGCCCACCACGGACGGCAGCCCCTCGGTCACCCCGGACCCGATCAAGCCGGTGGACGGTGGGAATGAGTAAGACCAGCTCCACCGCCCTGCGCTTCAGCAAGATGCATGGCGCGGGCAACGATTTCGTAGTGATCGACCTGCGTGACGGCACCTTGCCGCCTACCCCTGAACTGGCCGCGCGCCTGGCCGACCGCCACACCGGCGTGGGCTGTGACCAGATCCTGACCATCGAGGCACCGCGTGCGGACGGCTCGGTGGCGTCCTACCGGATCTGGAATGCCGATGGCTCCAATTCCGAGCAGTGTGGCAACGGCGCGCGCTGCATCGCGGCCTGGCTGGTGCGCGAGGGCAGTGCGCAGGGCGAGCGCTTCGTGATCGACAGCCCGCTGGCCAGCCACGACGTGCAGGTGCTGGGCGATGGCCGCTTCTCGGTCGCCATGGGCGTGCCGGCGTTCGAACCGGCGCAGGTGCCGCTGGTCGGCTTCGCCCATCCGCGCGACGAGTACCTGATGCCACTGCAGGGCGAGACCGTGCGCTTCGCGGCGGTGTCGATGGGCAATCCGCACGCGGTCATCGAAGTGGGCCTGATCGATGCCGCGCCGGTCGAGCGCGTGGGGGCGCTGCTGCAGCAGCATGCCTCGTTCCCGCAGTCGGTCAACGTGGGCTTCGCCCAGGTGGTCGGTCCTGACCATGCCCGCCTGCGCGTGTACGAGCGGGGTGTCGGTGAAACCCTGGCCTGCGGCAGTGGTGCCTGCGCCGCCGCCGTCACCCTGATGCAGCGCGGCCGCCTGCAGCGCGACGCACGCATCACCCTGCGCGGTGGCGAACTTCGCATCCAGTGGCCGGGCGAGGGCCAGCCGGTGGTGATGGCCGGCCCGACCGCATTCGTCTTCGAAGGGGAGTGGATCGCATGAGTGAGACCGTCGACAAGCTCGGGGGCCATGACGTAGCTGCGTGGTTGCGGCGCCATCCCGGCTTCCTCAAGCAATTCCCGGACCTGGCCCTGACCCTGGTGGTGCCGCGCGATGACGGCCCCACCGCGTCGCTGGCCAGCTACCAGCTGGAAGTGCTGCGCGAGAAGAACCGCGAGCTGGCGCGACGGTTGGCCGATCTGGGCGCCACTGCCCAGGTCAACGAGCGGTTGGCCGTGCGTACGCACCAGCTGACCCTGGCCCTGATGAAGCAGGACAACGCTGCCGACACCCTGCGTGCGATGGCGGCCTCGCTGCAGGAGGATTTTGCCGGCGACCTGGTGCGGCTGGTGGTGCACGCGCCGGTGGCCGGGCTGGAACAGGCCGACTGGCTGCAGGTGATCGCCGCAGACGATGCACAGCTGGGCCCGTTCCGCGATTGCCTGAAGGACGGCGAGCCGATCTGTGGGCGCCTGCAGCCGGAAAAGAACGCCGTGCTGTATGGCGCGCGCAGCGATGAAGTGCAGACCACCGCACTGCTGCCGCTGCCGGGCATCGGCCTGATCGCCGTCGGCAGCCACGACCCCAACCGCTTCTACCCGGGCATGGGCACGCTGTTCCTGCGCATGATGGGCGATGCCCTGGTGGCCGGCCTGAAGCGTTTCGAGCACTGAGCCGGGTCGCACGACGATGAGCGCGGTACAGCAGTTCCTGCAGCACCTGCAGGTGGAACGGCGGATGTCGGCGCATACGCTCGATGCCTACCGCCGTGATCTGGATGCGCTTACCGTGTGGGCCGAGCCGCGCGGCGTGGCGGTGGAGGCGCTGGATGCGGAGATGCTGCGTCAGTTCGTCGCCGACGAGCATCGTCGCGGGCTGTCGGCCACGAGCCTGCAGCGCCGCCTGTCGGCGTGCCGCAGCTTCTACGCCTGGCTGCTCAAGCACGGGCGTATCGAAGTGAGCCCTGCCGCAACCCTTAAGGCGCCACGTGCACCACGGCGCCTGCCGCAGGTGCTCGATGCCGATGAAGCGGTGCAGCTGGTCGAACTGGAGCCGGAAGGCGAACTCGGCCGCCGCGACCGCGCGCTGCTGGAACTGTTCTATTCCTCCGGCCTGCGCCTGAGTGAAGTGTGTGCGCTGACCTGGCGTGACCTGGATTTCGACAGCGGCCTGGTCAACGTGCTGGGCAAGGGCAACCGCCAGCGCCGGGTGCCGTTCGGCCGCCCCGCGCGTGAAGCGCTGCAGGCCTGGCGCGCGGAAAGTGGCGGTGGCCCGGCGACGCCGGTGTTCCCGGGGCGCAACGGGCCGATCAGCCAGCGCGCGGTGCAGGTCCGCATCCGCCAGCTGGCCCAGCGCCAGGGCCTGTTCAAGCACGTGCACCCGCACATGCTGCGGCACAGTTTCGCCAGCCACATCCTGGAATCGTCCGGCGACCTGCGCGGCGTGCAGGAACTGCTCGGCCATGCCGACATCGCCACCACACAGATCTACACCCACCTCGATTTCCAGCATCTGGCCAAGGTCTACGACGCCGCGCACCCGCGCGCCAAGCGCCGCCGGTAGCCCGGCGAGCGCAGCGGTATCTCTGCCTTCGCCCTGAACGGCAGCCATCCGCGCAGGCTTGATCACTCCCGGCGCAGTCCCCACCTCTGGCTCTGTCATCCCGGAGGCATCATGGACCCCAGTCAGAACCCCAACGTTTTCCACGCCACCACCATCGTCTGCGTACGCCGCGGCGAGCACGTGGCCATTGCCGGTGATGGCCAGGTCACCCTCGGCCACACGGTGATGAAGGGCAACGCGCGCAAGGTGCGCCGCCTGGGGCGCGATGGCCAGGTGCTGGCCGGCTTCGCCGGTGCCGCCGCCGATGCCTTCACCCTGTTCGAACTGTTCGAGGCCAAGCTGGAAAAGCATGGCCAGCTGCAGCGCGCCGCCGTGGAGCTGGCCAAGGATTGGCGTACCGAACGCCGCCTGGGCAAGCTGGAAGCCCTGCTGGCCGTTGCCGACAAGGAAACCTCGCTGATCATCAGCGGCACCGGCGATGTGATCGAGCCGGAGGACGGCATCATCGCCATCGGTTCCGGTGGTTCCTACGCACTGTCGGCCGCGCGCGCGCTGATGGCGCACACCGGACTGGATGCGCGCACCATCGCCAGCGAGGCGATCGGCATCGCCGGCGACATCTGCATCTACACCAACCGCAACGTGGTGGTCGAAGAGCTCTGAGGGTAGTGCCGGCCGCTGGCCGGCAACCTCATGAGCCCCCCGCACGCGTGCCTGGTTGCCGGCCAGCGGCCGGCACTACCGACAACGAATTCGTGAGCACATCCATGTCGAAGATCGAAGTTTCCTCCGCCACCATGACCCCGCGCGAGATCGTGCAGGAACTGGACCGGCACATCGTCGGCCAGCACGACGCCAAGCGCGCGGTGGCCATCGCCCTGCGCAACCGCTGGCGCCGCATGCAGCTGCCGGCGGAGCTGCGCAATGAAGTAATGCCGAAGAACATCCTGATGATCGGCCCGACCGGCGTCGGCAAGACCGAGATCGCACGCCGCCTGGCCACCCTGGCCAATGCGCCGTTCGTGAAGGTCGAAGCGACCCGCTTCACTGAAGTGGGCTACGTCGGCAAGGACGTCGAACAGATCATCCGCGATCTGGCCGATACCGCCGTCAAGCTCTATCGCGAGCAGGCCAAGGTGCGCGTGCGTACCCAGGCCGAAGAACGCGCCGAAGACCGCATCCTCGATGCACTGCTGCCACGCCGCAGCGGTGGCATCGGCTTCGATCCGGACGTGGCGCGCAACGAGCCCTCGGCGCAGGACAACGAAACCCGCATCAAGTTCCGCAGGATGCTGCGCAACGGTGAG
This sequence comes from Stenotrophomonas sp. NPDC077659, assembly GCF_050268705.1. Classification (NCBI taxonomy): domain Bacteria; kingdom Pseudomonadati; phylum Pseudomonadota; class Gammaproteobacteria; order Lysobacterales; family Lysobacteraceae; genus Stenotrophomonas; species Stenotrophomonas sp. NPDC077659. The sequence continues at coordinate 5,528 of NZ_JBNNHG010000074.1, forward strand.
CTGGACGAGCGCGAGATCGAACTCGAACTGGCCGCCAACGTCAGCATGGACATCATGACCCCGCCGGGCATGGAGGAAATGGGCCAGCAGCTGAAGTCGATGTTCGCCAACCTCGGAGGCGGGGCCAAGGCACACAAGCGCACGCTGACCATCAAGGCCGCGCGCCCGCTGCTGGTGGAAGAAGAAGCCGGCAAGCTGGTGAACGAGGATGACATCCGCACCGCGGCCATCGAAGCCTGCGAACAGCACGGCATCGTCTTCATCGATGAGATCGACAAGGTCGCCAAGCGCGGCGATAACGTGGGCGGCGGTGATGTGTCGCGCGAAGGCGTGCAGCGCGACCTGCTGCCGCTGGTGGAAGGGTCCAACGTGTCCACCAAGTACGGCACGATCAAGACCGACCACATCCTGTTCATTGCCTCGGGCGCGTTCCACCTGGCCAAGCCCAGCGACCTGATTCCGGAACTGCAGGGGCGTTTCCCGATCCGCGTGGAACTGGGCGCGCTGAGCAAGAACGACTTCGTGCGCATCCTGACCGAACCGAAGGCTGCGCTGACCAAGCAGTACGAAGCGCTGCTGGCCACCGAAGGCGTCAAGGTCAGCTTCACTCCCGATGCCATCGACCGCTTGGCCGAGATCGCCTTCCTGGTGAACGAGCGCCAGGAAAACATCGGTGCCCGCCGCCTGCACACCGTGCTGGAACGCCTGCTGGATTCGCTGAGCTATGAAGCGCCGGACCGTGACGGTGAAACCCTGGCCATCGACAGCGCCTACGTCGATTCTCACCTGGGTGAACTGGTGCAGGACCCGGACCTGAGCCGCTACATCCTGTAATGCAGAAGGCCGCCGAAAGGCGGCCTTTTCGTTTGCGCGTACGGCATCCACGCATGGCGTGGATCTACTGCCGGGCCGGCCCGGCGGTTTTCCTTCTGGCGTGCATTGCATCGAACGCGGGCCGCGCTTCGCGCTCGCCGGGCCATGCCCGGCGGATGCGACCCTTACGGCAGCGGCTCGGGAATCGAGCCCGGCACGAACACGCCTTCCTTCACGTAGGCGGCCAGGGTCATGTCCAGCGCGAGCATGCCGTCGCGCTTGAGGTCCATCAGGTCCGGTTCGACCATCGCCCCGTGCAACACGCCCAGGATGGTCGCGTGCAGCATGCGCGCGGCGATCTTCGGGTCGGCGCCGTCGCGCAGCTGGCCCAGATCCTGCGCACGGCGCAGGGCGCGCTCCATCCGCTCCAGCGCATCGCGGAACCCGGACTGCTGCAGCTCGGCCAGCGCCCGGCTTTCCGAGGAGGCATCGCTGCGCAGCATGATTTCCATGGTCTTGCGCAGGCGCTCGTCCTCGGACAGCTCGATGAACGAGTAGATCATCACCGCGCGCAGGTCGTGGATCGGCGTGCGCCGCTCGTCGCTGGAGGTGCGCTCCAGTTCCTGCATGAAGGGCAGGTGCACCCGCTGGATGATCGCCGCCAGCACCTCGGTCTTGTTCTTGAAGTGCCAGTAGACCGCGCCGCGGGTATAGCCGGCGCGCGCGCCGATCATCTCCAGCGTCGTCCGGGCCACCCCGTGTTCATGGAAGCAGGCCTCGGCCGCATCAAGGATGCCTTCGCGGGTGGCCTGGGTGTCCTCTTTGGTCTTGCGCGCCATGGGTCAGAGAGTGGTTAGCAGTGCCGGTGAAACCAGCCTGAATTGTACCGCTTTACAAACAAACAATCATGTATGTATATTTCATCGTCATGCTCCCCGTCGTGTATGCGCGCCTGCCGACGCCTGCGCTGTGCGCGGGGATGCCTGCCCGATGCGACAACCGCGCCCCTGGACCGGGCGGCAGCTGCGTATCACGGCAAGCTGAGAATCCTTTCCCTTCCCGAGCCCCCGCCCCATGCCCCTGACCCGAATCCGCCCCTTCCTGCTGTCGCTGGCCATCGCCGCGACCGTGGCCGCCTGCGGTGGCCAACCCGAACAGCCTCCGCAAGGCCCCGGCCAGGTGACCGTGGTCACCCTGAAGTCGGAAAGCGTGGGCCTGACCCGCGAACTGCCGGGCCGCACCAATGCCTTCCTGGTGGCCGAAGTGCGCCCGCAGGTCAGTGGCATCGTCGCCAAGCGGCTGTTCACTGAGGGCGGCCTGGTGAAGGAAGGGCAACCGCTGTACCAGATCGACGACGCCAGCTACCGCGCCCAGGCCAACAGCGCCCGCGCCCAGCTGGCCCGCGCCGAAGCCACCGCCAATGCCGCGCGCCTGAGCGCCAGGCGCATCACCGAGCTGGCCAAGGTCGATGCGGTCAGCCAGCAGGACCTGGAAAACGCCATCGCGGCGCAGAAGCAGGCCGAAGCCGATGTCGGTGCAGCCAAGGCGTCGCTGGATGCGGCCAACGTCACCCTCGGCTATGCACGCATCACCGCGCCGATCAGCGGCCGCATCGGCAAGTCCAGCGTCACCCAGGGGGCGCTGGTCAGCGCCGGCCAGGCCGATGCGCTGGCCACCGTGCAGCAGCTCACCCCGATCTACGTTGACCTGACCCAGTCCTCGGCCGAACTGCTGCAGCTGCGCCGCGAACTGGCGGCCGGCCGTCTGCAGGACAACCAGACCCTGCCGGTCACCATCCTGCTGGAAGACGGCAGTGAGTTCCCGCACAAGGGCGCGCTGGAGTTCTCCGAAGTGAGCGTGGACCCGACCACCGGCAGCTACGCGCTGCGGGTGAAGGTGGACAACCCCGAAGGCCTGCTGATGCCGGGCATGTACGTGCGCGCGGTGATCGGCGGCGGTGTGCGCGCCGATGCCGTGCTGGTGCCGATGCAGGGCATCGCCCGCGATGCCAAGGGCGATACCAGCGCCATGGTGGTGGGCAAGGACAACAAGGTGGAAGTGCGCCCGGTGAAGGTCAGCCGCGCGCTGGCCGACAAGTGGCTGGTCGAGGACGGCCTGCAGCCGGGTGACAAGGTCATCGTCGAAGGCCTGCAGAAGATCGGCCCCGGCATGCCCGTGCAGGCCACCGAGAAGGGCGCCGCCCCGGCACAGCCGGCCGCCACCCCGCAGCCCGCCGCCCAGCCGGCCGGCGACGCGAAGTAAGCGGAGAATTCCATGGCACGTTTTTTCATTGATCGACCCATCTTCGCGTGGGTGATCGCCATCATCATCATGCTGGCCGGTGCGCTGGCGGTGGTGAAGCTGCCGGTGTCGATGTATCCGGAGGTCGCCCCGCCGGCCGTCGAGATCAGCGCCACCTACCCGGGTGCATCGGCCAAGGTGGTCGAAGACTCGGTGACGCAGATCATCGAGCAGAACATGAAGGGCCTCGATGGCCTGATCTACTTCTCCTCCAACAGCTCGGCCAACGGCCAGGCCACCATCAGCCTCACCTTCGAAGCCGGTACCAACCCGGACATCGCCCAGGTGCAGGTGCAGAACAAGCTGCAGCTGGCCATGCCGCTGCTGCCGCAGGAAGTGCAGCGGCAGGGCATCAACGTGGCCAAGTCCAGCAGCGGCTTCCTGCAGGTCATCGGCTTTGTGTCCAACGACGGCAGCATGGATGCCAACGACATCGCCGACTACGTGGGATCCAACATCGTCGACACGCTGAGCCGCGTGCCGGGCGTGGGCAACATCCAGGTGTTCGGCGGCAAGTACGCCATGCGGATCTGGCTGGACCCGAACAAGCTGCACACCTACAAGCTGTCGGTCGATGAAGTGACCGCGGCCATCACCGCGCAGAATGCACAGGTGGCCATCGGCCAGCTCGGCGGTGCACCGTCGGTGAAGGGCCAGCAGCTCAACGCCACCATCAACGCGCAGGACCGCCTGCAGACCCCGGAACAGTTCCGCAACATCCTGGTGCGTGGCGGCACCGATGGCAGCGAACTGCGCCTGGGTGATGTCGCCCGCGTCGAACTGGGTGCGGAAAGCTACGATTTCGTCACCCGCTACAACGGCAAGCCCTCCACCGGTATCGCCATCACCCTGGCCACCGGCGCCAACGCGCTGGACACCGCCAAGGGCGTACGCACCGCGCTGGATGAGATGAAGGCCAGCTTCCCCGCCGGCCTGGAAACCGTCGTGCCGTACGACACCACCCCGTTCGTGCAGGTTTCGATCAAGGGCGTCATCAAGACCCTGATCGAAGCGATCGTGCTGGTGTTCGTGGTGATGTACCTGTTCCTGCAGAACTTCCGCGCCACCCTCATCCCGACCATCGCCGTGCCGGTGGTGCTGCTGGGCACGTTCGGCGTGCTGGCGGTACTGGGCTTCTCGGTCAACATGCTGACCATGTTCGCCATGGTGCTGGCCATCGGCCTGCTGGTGGACGATGCCATCGTGGTGGTGGAGAACGTCGAACGCATCATGTCCGAAGAGGGCCTGTCGCCGCTGGAAGCCACCCGCAAGTCGATGGGCCAGATCACCGGCGCGCTGGTGGGCATCGGCCTGGTGCTGTCAGCGGTGTTCGTGCCGATGGCCTTCATGAGCGGCTCGACCGGCATCATCTACCGCCAGTTCTCGGCCACGATCGTTTCGGCCATGGCGCTGTCGGTGCTGGTGGCCATCGTGCTGACCCCGGCGCTGTGCGCGACCATGCTCAAGCCGCTGAAGAAGGGCGAGCACCATGTCGCGCACACCGGCCTGCTGGGTCGTTTCTTCAACGGCTTCAACCGTGGCTTCGACCGTTCCAGCGAAACCTACCAGCGCGGCGTGAAGGGCATCATCCATCGCCCGTGGCGCTTCATGGGCATCTTCGTCGCCCTGGCCGTGGTGATGGGCGTGCTGTTCGCGCGCCTGCCCAGCTCGTTCCTGCCCAACGAAGACCAGGGCATCATGATGGCGCTGGTGCAGACCCCGGTCGGTGCCACCCAGGAACGCACGCTGGAAGCGATGGCCAAGCTGGAAGACCACTTCCTGAAGAACGAGGCCGACGCGGTCGAGTCCATCTTCGCCGTGCAGGGCTTCAGCTTCGCCGGCATGGGCCAGAACGCGGGCATGGCCTTCGTCAAGCTGAAGGACTGGAAGGAGCGCGATGCCGACCACAGCGTCGGTGCGATCACCGGGCGTGCGATGGGCGCGCTGGGCCAGATCAAGGATGCGTTCATCTTCGCCTTCCCGCCGCCGGCCATGCCGGAGCTGGGCATCGGTTCGGGCTACACGTTCTTCCTGAAGGACACCAGCGGCAAGGGCCATGACGCCCTGCTGGCCGCGCGCAACCAGCTGCTGGGGGCGGCGGGCCAGAGCACGCTGCTGGCCAACGTACGCCCCAACGGCCAGGAAGACACCCCCCAGCTGCGCATCGACGTGGACGTGGAAAAGGCCAGCGCCCTGGGCTTGTCGGTCAGCTCGATCAACAACACGCTGGCCGCCGCGTGGGGCAGCAGCTACATCGATGACTTCATCGACCGTGGCCGCGTCAAGCGCGTGTACGTGATGGCCGATGCACCGTTCCGCATGAATCCGGACGACTTCAACGTCTGGTCGGTGAAGAACGGGCAGGGCGAAATGGTGCCGTTCAGTGCCTTCGCCACCAAGCGCTGGGATTACGGTTCGCCGCGCCTGGAACGCTACAACGGTGTGTCGGCGATGGAAATCCAGGGCGAGCCGGCATCCGGCGTCGCCTCCGGTGATGCGATGGCCGAGATCGAGCGCATCGCGAAGGATCTGCCGCCGGGCTTCGAAATCGAATGGACCGCGTTGTCCTACCAGGAGCGCCAGGCCGGTTCGCAGACGCCGCTGCTGTACACGCTTTCGCTGCTGATCGTGTTCCTGTGCCTTGCTGCGCTGTATGAAAGCTGGAGCGTGCCGACCTCGGTGCTGCTGGTGGCGCCGCTGGGCATTCTCGGTGCGGTGCTGGCCAACACCTTCCGCGGCATGGAACGCGACATCTACTTCCAGGTGGCGATGCTGACCACGGTGGGCCTGACCAGCAAGAACGCGATCCTGATCGTGGAATTTGCCAAGGAAAACCTGGAGAAGGGCGCGGGCCTGATCGAAGCGACGATGCATGCGGTACGCGACCGCCTGCGTCCGATCATCATGACCTCGCTGGCGTTCGGCCTGGGCGTGCTGCCGCTGGCCATCGCCTCCGGTGCGGGTTCCGGTGCGCAGCGCGCCATCGGTACCGGCGTGCTGGGCGGCATGCTGGTGGGCACGGTGATGGGCGTGTTCTTCATCCCGCTGTTCTTCGTGGTGGTGCAGCGCGTGTTCAAGCGCAGGACCGCGACGTAACCCAAGCCGGTAGCGCCGGCCGCTGGCCGGCAACTGCTGATCGTTTGATGTGAATCCAACGAGGTTGCCGGCCAGCGGCCGGCACTACCTCCTGCCATCCGGCAGTACCGATGGAAGTCATTCCCATGAAAACCGCACCTTTGTTCCTTTCCATCGCCGCCACGCTCGCGCTGGCCGGCTGTTCCTCCCTGGTGCCGAAGGACACCGCCGTTGCCCCGGCCATTCCGTCGCAGTGGCCGGCCGAGGCCAGCCAGGGTGAAGTCACCGACGTGGCCGCACTGGGTTGGCGCGATTTCTTCACCGATGAACGCCTGCGGCAGGTGATCGGCCAGGCGCTGGACAACAACCGCGACCTGCGCGTGGCGGTGCTGAACGTGGAAAGAGCACGCGGCCAGTACCGCGTGCAGCGTGCCGACCGCGTGCCCGTCCTGGGCGCCACCGGCCAGATGGAACGCCAGGGTACCCAGGCGGGTGTCACCGAGCAGTTCACCGCCGGCGTTGGCGTGGCCGATTTCGAGCTGGATCTGTTCGGCCGCGTGCGCAGCCTCAGCGAGGCCGCCCTGCAGCAGTACTTCGCCGTGGCCGCCAACCGGCGCAACGCGCAGCTGAGCCTGGTGGCCGAGACCGCCACCGCGTGGCTGACCTACGGTGCCGATGCGCAGCAGCTGAAGATTTCCGAGGCCACGCTGAAGACCTACGAGGATTCGCTGCGCCTGGCCGAGGCCCGCCATGAACGCGGCGGCAGCTCCGGGTTGGAGCTGAGCCAGACCCGCACGCTGGTCGAAACCGCGCGCACCGACGCCGCCCGCCTGCGCGGGCAGCTGGCCCAGGACCGCAACGCGCTGGCCCTGCTGGCCGGTGGCCAGGTCGATGCGGACCTGCTGCCAGACAGCATCGAACCGCAACTGCTGGCATTGGCCCCGCCGCCGGCCGGCCTGCCCAGCGACGTGCTGCTGCAGCGCCCGGACATCATGGCCGCCGAACACCAGCTGCTGGCGGCCAATGCCAACATCGGTGCCGCGCGCGCCGCGTTCTTCCCCAGCATCACCCTGACCGGCAGCATCGGCAGTGGTTCGAACGAACTGTCCAACCTGTTCGACAGCGGTACCCGCGTGTGGAGTTTCCTGCCGAAGATCACCCTGCCGATCTTCCAGGGCGGCAAGCTGCGCGCGAACCTGGCCGTGGCCAATGCGGATCGTGATATCGCCCTGGCGCAGTATGAAAAGGCGATCCAGAGCGGCTTCCGCGAAACCTCCGACGCGCTGGCGCTGAATGTCAGCCTGGACGAGCAGGTGAGCGCGCAGCAGCGCCTGGTGGAAGCAGCCGAAACGGCCAACCGCCTGTCGCAGGCCCGCTATGACGCCGGCCTGGACAGCTTCGTGACCCTGCTGGACGCACGCCGCACCGCCTACGGCGCGCAGCAGACGCGCCTGCAGACCGAACTGGCCCAGCAGGCCAACCGCATCACCCTGTACAAGGTGCTGGGCGGCGGTTGGCACGAACGCGGCTGAGGTGAACGACATGCCGGCCAGCGGCCGGCACTACCTGGTAGTGCCGGCCGCTGGCCGGCATGTCGTTCACCTGGTGTCAGATCGCTTCATCATCGCGCGGTGCAGCGCGGCAGGAACGTACCCGGGCCAGCGCGTCGCCGGCTTCGCGTGCCATGCGCTCGTATTCGGCACGGATCTCCTCCAGCCGTTCCTCGTCCATTTCTTCCAGATCCAGCAGCTCGTTGTTGGCCTCGGCGGTGGCGCGGATCAGCTCGTCCAGCTTGATCTGCATCGCGGCCGTATCCGAGTTCTGCGTGTGCTGGATCAGGAACACCATCAGGAAGGTGATGATGGTGGTGCCGGTATTGATGACCAGCTGCCAGGTATCGTTGAAGCCGAACACAGGGCCGCTGATGCCCCATACCACCACGATCCCCACCGCTGCCAGGAAGGTCCACGGCGAGCCGGTGGCGGCCGCGGCCTTCTTGGCGATCATGTTGAACAGGTTCCTCGCTTTCATCGTCGTCATTCCACCCGGGTGACGAGGATGATCGGCAGCGGCGCGTGCACGGGCCGTGCAGCCGCGCCGGTACTCAGGCGCGCAGGCGGGGAGCGTCCTGCAGGCGCACGCGGCTGGTCTGGTAGACGTGCTGCCAGCAGCGATCGACGAACTCGCGGGCCTGTGCCTCGCTCAGGCGCGGCATGATCTGCAGCGCGTACTGGGTCTGGAACGTCTCATCGCGCTCGGCATTGCTGGCGCGCGGCTGGGTGATCAACGAATCGCAGGCGAACTTGATCCACGGGACGTAGGAGCCGAACGAATTGTGCGGCAACGCGCCGTCGGCGTGCTGCCGGCGCCAGTGATCGAGTTCAGCATCAACATCGATGACCGGTGGGATGGCGGGGACTTCAGCGTGCATGGCGTTCCAATTCGGTTGGTGACAGGGAGTGGGGGGTCATCGCAGTGTGGCGCAGGTGCCGGTGCATGCAGTGTCAGCGCGGTGTGCAGCCGGTGTTGCCGTCGATCAGCTGCGCGTGCGGCACCGCGCCGAGGTCTTCGGCCATGTCGGCCAACGCGTTGCTGCGCCGGGACAGGGGGCCAAGTGATGCCACCGTAGGCGTGCGGTGCGAAGGCGGTGTCAGCAGCGCGTGTGCAGCGTATGCAGCTGACTGTGCGCCAGTGCCCAATAACGCCCGCAGAGGCAGCCGGCACAAGGCTGTGCCGGCGCTGAAGTGTTCATGTTGCTGGATGAAGCGTCGCGTGCAGGCGCTTATTCGCCGATGTCTTCGTTCCAGATTTCCGGATATTGCGCAATGAAGCCACCCAGCAGGTCCACGCATTCCTGGCTGTCCAGGTCGATCACGTTGACGCCGTTTTCGCGCAGCCAGTCGATGCCGCCCTGGAAGGTGCGCGATTCGCCCACCACCACCGTACCGATGTTGAACTGGCGCACCAGGCCCGAGCAGTACCAGCAGGGCGCCAGGGTGGTCACCATGATGGTGTCCTGGTACCGGCGCTGGCGGCCGGCCTTGCGGAAGGCATCGGTTTCGCCATGCACGGACGGGTCGCCTTCCTGCACGCGGCGGTTGTGGCCGCAGCCGAGCAGGCGGCCGTCGTTGTGGTACAGCGCCGCGCCGATCGGCACGCCGCCCTCGGCCAGACCCTGGCGGGCTTCGGCGATGGCGGTCTGCAGCAGGGCCTGGTAGTCGGGCGTGGTGATCATGCGGGGCTCCGGTGGGTCATGGGCCGCCATGATAAGGCCCGGGTGCCCCGCAGCGGCCCCGGCGGTGCGATAATCAGCCCATGAGCGAATCCCCCTACAAATCCGGTACCACCCATTTCGGGTTCCGCGACGTGGCCGCCAAGGACAAGCAGAAGCTTGTCGGCGAGGTGTTCACCTCGGTCGCGCGCAACTACGACCTGATGAACGACCTGATGAGCCTCGGCGTGCACCGGGCCTGGAAGCGCTACTACGTGGCCACCGCGCAGGTGAAGCCGGGTGACCGCGTGCTGGACCTGGCCGGCGGCACCGGCGACATCGCCGCCCTGCTGAAGGAGCGCGTGGGCGCCGAGGGCTCGGTGGTGCTGGGTGACATCAATGCCGGCATGCTGTCGGTCGGCCGTGACCGCCTGACCAACCGCGGCCTGGTGCTCGGCCTGGACTACGTGCAGTGCAATGCCGAAGCCCTGCCGTTCCCGGACAACAGCTTCGACCTGGTGACGATTGCCTTTGGCCTGCGCAACGTGACCGACAAGGACGCCGGCCTGCGCGAGATGTACCGCGTGCTGAAGGTGGGCGGGCAGGCCCGCGTGCTGGAGTTCTCCGAAGTCACCGCCGACTGGTTCAAGCCGATCTACGACTTCCACTCGTTCAGGATCCTGCCGAAGCTGGGCAAGCTGTTCGCCAACGATTCGGACAGCTACCAGTACCTGGCCGAGAGCATCCGCAAGCACCCGCCGCAGGACGAGCTGAAGGCCATGATGGGGCAGGCCGGGTTCGAGCGCTGCCATTACAAGAACCTGACCGGCGGCATCGTTTCGATCCATTCCGGCTACAAGCTGTAAGCCCGCGGTTCCGGTAGTGCCGGCCGCTGGCCGGCATCGGCGCAGTGCATGACCGGGCACGAGGTTGCCGGCCGCTGGCCGGCATTCCCGGTGCTGTGGCCTGCCATACCCCGCACCGCGCAACGCGTCCGGGGCGGGGCGAGGTACCATTGGGGTTTGATCCCCGTAACGGTCCCGATTCATGCGTAATCCGCTGATGCTCCTTCCGCTGGCCGTGGCCCTGGCCGCCGGCTGCTCCCAGGAGGCGGCCGCGCCCGCCGCCGCCCCGACTGCCGAAAAGGCCCCTGCCGCCCCCGTGAACGCCGAGAACCGCAGCCACGACGAAAGCTCGTACGCCGAGCCGGACAAGGTCGTCATCAAGGACATCGCGCTGGATCTGAAGCTGGACTTCGACCAGAAACAGATCGGCGGCACCGCCACCTACACCCTGGAATGGAAGCGGAAGGACGCCCAGCAGCTGGTGCTCGACACCCGTGAGCTGAGCGTGTCCAAGGTCGAGGCCATCTCCGCCGATGGCGCGCGCAGCGAACTGAAGTTCGAACTGGCCCCGGTCGACAAGGTCTTCGGCAGCAAGCTGACCATCGAAGCGCCGCAGCAGCCGGCCAAGGTGGAAGTGACCTACCACACCGCGCCGACTGCCTCGGGCCTGCAGTGGCTGGAGCCGTCGATGACCGAGGGCAAGAAGCTGCCCTTCATGTTCAGCCAGTCGCAGGCCATCCACGCCCGTTCCTGGGTGCCGTTGCAGGACACCCCGAGCGTGCGCTTCACCTACAGCGCACACGTGACCTCGCGCCCGGACGTGATGGTGCTGATGAGCGCCGACAACGATCCGAAGGCCGCGCGTGACGGCGACTACACCTTCAAGATGCCGCAGCCGATCCCGTCCTACCTGCTGGCCATCGCCGCCGGTGACCTGGTGTTCGAGCCGATTTCCGGCCGCTCCGGCGTATGGGCCGAACCGACCATGGTCAACAAGGCCGCCAAGGAGTTCGAAGACACCGAGAAGATGATCGGTGCCGCCGAGAAGCTGTACGGCCAGTACCGCTGGGGCCGCTACGACATGCTGGTGCTGCCCCGTCGTTCCCGTTCGGCGGCATGGAAAACCCGCGCCTGACCTTCGCCACCCCGACGGTGATCGTCGGTGACAAGTCGCTGGTCTCGCTGGTCGCCCATGAACTGGCGCACAGCTGGTCGGGCAACCTGGTGACCAACGCCAGCTGGAAGGACATCTGGCTCAATGAAGGCTTCACCACCTACGTCCAGGGCCGCATCACCGAAGCACTGTACGGCAAGGAGATGGCCGAAATGGAAAAGCAGATCGACCAGACCGATCTGCTGGCCGAAGAGAAGGACATGAGCCCGGCCGACCAGGCGCTGGCACTGCCGCCGCTGAACGAGCGTGACCCCGACGAGGCTGCTGCTGGTGCCTGCACTGCCGGCCACGCCGCTGCCCGAACACACGCTGGACCA
>NZ_JBNNHG010000075.1:0-17177 GCF_050268705.1 Stenotrophomonas sp. NPDC077659
CCGTAGCCGGCCGCGATGTGCTGCTGGCGCAGGTGGTGGCGCGGCTGCCGGTCGGCGCCTTCGCCCTGCGCAAGGGCGATTACGAACCTGTCCACGCCGGCGATGCCCGTGAGGCCCAGACCGCGATCGCCGACCGCGTCCCCGACCTGATCCTGCTGGACTGGATGCTGCCCGGCACCAGCGGCCTGGACCTGGCCCGGCGCTGGCGCAAGGAAGCCCTGACCCGCGAAGTGCCGATCATCATGCTGACCGCCCGCGGCGAAGAAAATGATCGCGTCGGCGGCCTGGAAGCCGGTGTCGATGACTATGTGGTCAAGCCGTTCTCAGCGCGCGAGCTGCTGGCCCGCATCCGCGCGGTCATGCGCCGCGCCCGCGAGGATGACGAGGACGGCAGCGTGGCCGTAGGCCCGATCCGCATCGACGGCGCCGCCCATCGCGTGTTCGCCAGCGACCAGCCGGTGCCGATCGGCCCGACCGAGTATCGCCTGCTGCACTTCTTCATGACCCACCCCGAGCGCGTCTATACCCGCGCCCAGCTGCTGGACCACGTGTGGGGCGGCAGTGTGTATGTGGAGGAGCGCACCATCGATGTGCACATCCGCCGCCTGCGCAAGACGCTGGAACCGTTCAACGCCGAGAACATGGTGCAGACCGTGCGCGGCGCTGGCTACCGCTTCTCCACTGCCACCTGAGTCTCGTCGTGCCGGCACCGCGCACCTGCCGGTGCCGGCAACTCTGCTATAACCCTCGGTTCGCCGCGTGAACCGCCGCCTCCAACGACGAGACCGCAATGCCCCGCCACATCCGTTCCGCCTGGTTGAAGACGCTGGCCACCGTGGCCGCGCTGTTGGTGCTGGCCGGTGTGGTCGGGTGGTTCAGTGGGCATCTGTGGCTGTGCATCGCACTGGCTGCGTTGGGCACGCTCACCTGGCATTACTGGCGCCTGCGCCGCGTGCTGCGCCGGTTGACCGCCCGCCAGCGCTGGGACACCGCCGAGGAAGGCACCGGTGTCTGGAACGAGCTGGACCGCCTGCTGTACCGCAACCAGGTGGAAATGCGCGTGCGCAAGCGCCGCCTGCTGGACATGCTGCGCAGCTACCGCGCTGCGGCCGCCGCGCTGCCCGATGCAGTGGTGGTGCTGGACCGCAACAGCCAGCGCGTGCAGTGGTTCAACGAAGCAGCCACCGCCCTGCTCGGCCTGCACCACCCCGGTGACCTGGGCGAAGCCCTGGTCGAACGCCTGCAGCCGATGCCGCTGGCGCACTGGCTGGCCGGCGGCCGCAATGCCGAACCGATCCTGGACGTACCCTCGCCGGTGGACCCGGCGATCCGCCTGAACCTGCGCCTGATTCCCTATTCGTCGGACTACTGGCTGCTGATCGCCCGCGATGTCAGCAAGCTGCTGCGCCTGGAACAGGTTCGCCGCGATTTCGTCGCCAACGTATCGCACGAACTGCGCACTCCGCTGACCGTGGTTCACGGCTACCTGGACATGATGGACCCGGAAGACTTCCCCGGCACCGGTCCGATGCTGGAAGAAATGCGCAAGCAGAGCCAGCGCATGGCCCAGCTGGTGGAAGATCTGCTGACGTTGTCGCGGCTGGAATCACAGGAACACAGCGAAGCGGAGACCGTGGCCATGCAGCCGATGCTGGCCACCCTGCGCCGCGAAGCCGAGGCGCACAGCCAGGGCCGCCACCAGATCAGCATCGACGACCTGGCCGGCGTGGACCTGCTGGGCTCGACCAAGGAACTGCACAGCGCGTTTTCCAACCTGGTCACCAACGCGGTGCGCTACACCCCGGCCGATGGCCGCATCGCCGTGGAGTTCCGCCGCGAGGGTGACGGCGCCGTGCTGGCCGTGCGTGACAGCGGCTACGGCATTCCCGCCACCCACCTGCCGCGCCTGACCGAACGTTTCTACCGTGTCTCCAGCAGCCGTTCCCGCGAAAGCGGTGGTACCGGCCTGGGCCTGTCCATCGTCAAGCACATCCTCGGCCTGCACCACGCGCGGCTGGAGATCCAAAGCGAAGTGGGCAAGGGCTCGGTGTTCTCCTGCCATTTCGATGCCGACCACGTGCGCCCGCGCGAGTCCGCCCCCCTGACTTCCATCGAAGAATGACGCCATGAGCAGCCTCGGATCCCTCCCCCTCCCCGTGAGCCCGGATAACGATCCGCTACGTGACCCGGCGCTCTACATCAACCGCGAACTGTCGCAGCTGGATTTCAATTTCCGCGTACTGGCCCAGGCCATGGACCCGCAGGTGCCGCTGCTGGAGCGCCTGCGCTTCATGTGCATCTCCTGCACGAACCTGGACGAGTTCTTCGAGATCCGCGCCGCGGCCGTGCGCCATGCGCAGGAATTCGGCCTGCCGCCGGCGCCGGACGGCATGAGCCCGCAGGCCATCCTCAACGCCATCCATGACCGCGCCGCCGAGCTGGTGGACCAGCAGTACCGCTGCTGGAACCAGACGCTGCGCCCGGCGCTGGCCGAGGCCGGCATCGGCGTGCTGGGCCGCCATTCCTGGAACCACCGGCAGAAGCGCTGGCTGCGTGCGTACTTCCGCAACGAGATCATGCCGGTGCTGTCGCCGCTGGGTCTGGACCCGGTGCATCCATTCCCGAAGATCCTCAACAAGTCGCTGAACATCGTCGTCGTGCTGAAGGGCACCGATGCGTTCGGCCGCAGTGGCCACCTGGCCATCGTGCGCGCGCCGCGTTCACTGCCGCGCATCATCCAGCTGCCGGACAGCCTGGGCGGTGGGCAGAATTTCGTGTTCCTGTCCTCGGTGCTGTCGGCCTTCGTCGATGAGCTTTTCCCGGGCATGGAAGTCCAAGGCGCCTACCAGTTCCGCGTCACCCGCAATTCCGAGCTGGTGGTGGACGAGGAAGAAGTGGAGAACCTGGCACTGGCCCTGCGTGATGAACTGGTGGACCGTGGTTACCGGCCGGCGGTGCGCCTGGAGATCGCCGAGGACACGCCCAAGGACATCGTGCGTACCCTGCTGCAGAACTTCGGCCTGACCGAGAACGCGGTGTACCGCATCGATGGCCCGGTGAACCTCAACCGCATCATCCAGCTCTATGACCTGGTGCCGCAGCCGGACCTGAAGTATCCACCGATGAACCCGCGCACCCTGCGCGACAGCGACGGCATCTTCGAGATCACCCGGCGCCAGGACCTGCTGCTGCACCATCCGTTCGATGCCTTCACTGCCGTGCTGGACCTGATCAAGCAGGCCGCGGTGGACCCGAACGTGCTGGCGATCAAGCAGACCCTGTACCGCACCGGCAAGGATTCGCTGATCGTCGATGCGCTGATCCAGGCCGCCCACAACGGCAAGGACGTGACGGTGGTGGTCGAGCTGCGCGCGCGCTTCGACGAAGAGGCCAATCTGGGCCTGGCCGACCGCCTGCAGGAAGCCGGCGTGCAGGTGGTGTACGGCGTGGTCGGCTTCAAGACCCACGCCAAGATGCTGCTGATCGTGCGCCGCGAAGGCCGCAAGCTGCGCCGCTACGTACACCTGGGCACCGGCAACTACCACAGCGGCACCGCCCGCGCGTACACCGACATAAGCCTCATCACCGCCGATGCGGACATCGGCAATGACGTGCACCTGCTGTTCCAGCAGCTGTCGGGGCTGGCCTCGAAGATGAAGCTGAAGCGCCTGCTGCAATCGCCCTTCACCCTGCATACCGGCATCCTGGCGCGCATCGAGCGCGAGACGCGCATCGCCGCCGCCGGTCGTCCGGCGCGCATCATCGCCAAGATGAACGCACTGAACGAGCCGCAGGTGATCCGCGCGCTGTACACGGCCTCGCAGGCCGGCGTGCAGATCGACCTGATCATCCGCGGCGCCTGCACCCTGCGCCCCGGCGTGCCGGGCGTGTCGGACAACATCCGCGTGCGCTCCATCGTCGGCCGCTTCCTGGAACACAGCCGCGTGTACTGGTTCGGCAATGACGGCGCACCGGAGCTGTACTGCGCCAGCGCCGACTGGCTGGAACGCAACCTGCTGCGCCGCGTCGAGACCTGCTTCCCGATCCTCGACCCGGAACTTGCCAAGCGCGTGTACCGGGAGGTGCTGCAGAACTACCTGGACGACAACCTCAACGCGTGGGACCTGGATGCCGAAGGCATGTACCACAAGCGAACCCCGGCCCATGGCGAAGCCCCGCATTCTGCGCAGATGGCATTGATGCAGGGACTCTGACCCGGAAGGTGCCGACCTTGGTCGGCACGTTTGGATTCATCCACGCATGGCGTGGATCTACCGTGTCGACCAAGGTCGACACCTACCAACCGCAGCGGCGCCGTCCCGACAGATCGCAGAGGACTGTCGAAGGCGGGGTGGGTCCGGTTGCGGGGGTGTGAGCCGCATGGATGCGGCGACCAAGCCTCCATGGACGGATTCACGGCGTCCCCCGCAACCGGACCCACCCCGCCGTCCCAAGGATAGCCCTCTGTCGCTTTTGCTTTTGCTGTTGCTGTTGCTGTTGATTCGGCAGGTGCAGGGCGCCGCTCTGCCGCACTCCCCCTGCAACATGTGAAGGCAATGCGGTGACGAGCACACCGCCCCTTCGGCTAACATTCACCCATGCCGCATACCACCACCACTCCGCCCGCATTGCAGGATGGCGACCTGCTGGCCGCCATCGACCTTGGCTCCAACAGCTTCCACATGGTCATCGCGCGCTACACGCTCGGCCAGTTGCGGGTCATCGACCGCCTGCGCGAGACGGTGCGCATGGCCGACGGCCTGGATGGCAAAGGTGGCCTGTCCACCGCCGCGCGGCAGCGCGCGCTGGAATGCCTGGCCCGCTTCGGCCAGCGCATCCGCAACGTGCCCCCGCACCGCGTACGCGCCCTGGCCACCAACACCGTGCGCCAGCTGCGTTCGCCACAATCCTTCCTGGTACCGGCCGAAACCGCGCTCGGCCATGCCATCGAAGTGGTCAGCGGCCGCGAAGAAGCGCGCCTGATCTATCTCGGCGTGGCCCACGCACAACCACCCAAGGCCGATCAGCGCCGTCTGGTCATCGACATCGGGGGCGGCTCGACCGAGTTCATCATCGGCATGGGCATGCAGACCCTGGAACGCGAGAGCCTGCAGGCCGGCTGCATCGCCAGCACCCGTCGCTTCTTCCCCGGCGGCAAACTCAGCCGCAAGCGCTGGAAGGACGCGCTGGGCGAGATCGGCCGTGAATTCCAACCGTTTGCCAGCAAGTACCGCGCGCTGGGCTGGCAGGAAGCCCTCGGCTCGTCGGGCACGCACAAGGCGATCAGCGAAATCTGCGCCACGATGAAGCTGAGCAAGGGCGCGATCACGGCCGAGGCCCTGCCGCAGCTGCGCGATGAACTGCTGAAGGCCAAGAAGATCGACGACATCGTGCTGCCGGGCCTGTCCAGCGACCGCCGCCCGATCATCGCCGGGGGCATCCTGGTGCTGGAGGCGGCCTTCCAGGCCCTGGGCCTGCAGAAGCTGCTGGTCAGCAAGGCGGCCATGCGCGAGGGCATCCTGTACGACATCGTCGGCCGCGCCGGCGAGAACGATCCCCGCGACGAATCGGTGGCGGCGCTGATCCAGCGCTACGGCATCGACACCGTGCAGGCCGACCGCGTACAGGACACCGCCCTGTCCCTGCTGGAGCAGGTGCAGGACCGCTGGACCCTGGATGCCGACGACGCCCGCATGCTCGGCTGGGCGGCGCGCCTGCACGAACTGGGCCTGATGATTGCCCACAGCGGTTACCACGTGCACGGCAGCTACGTGCTGGAGAACTCCGACATCGCCGGTTTTTCGCGGCAGGAACAGCAGATGCTGGCCGCGCTGGTGCGCAGCCATCGGCGCAGCGTCGGCAAATCCGCCTTCGATGCCCTGCCCGAGCGCCTGCTGCTGACCGCGCGCCGCCTGACCGCCCTGCTGCGGCTGGCCGTGCTGCTCAACCGCGCGCGCGAAGACGTGCCGCTGCCTGCGCTGGAACTGACCGCCGACGATGCGCGGCTGTCGCTGATCGTGCCGCAGGCGTTCATTGACGCCCGGCCGCTGCTGCGCGCCGACCTGATCGGTGAGACCGAGGGCCTGGCCGGGCTGGGCATCCAGTTCCGCCCCTTTGTGGCCTGAGTTCCCGCCTGGCCACGCCAGGCGTTGCGGTTTCCCCCTGACACCCCTGACATCGTCGGCCCCATGAGGGGCCGTCTTTCTACGCGCGTTTGCGCAGTTTTAAATCTGAATGGGGGTTCAGGTTCATCGACTGCCGTAAAGACCTGGTGTCATGGGAGACCGTAAGCCTTTGCTTTTGTTCAATTTCGGTTAAATACGCGTGACAGATTTCGATACATTTCGGCACACCCCCTTTACATCGCTTTAACGAACGAGAATAAATCGAAGTCACCGGCTCAGTGGTTTTCGCCCTCAGCCGGCATTTGCGGGGCTCTTTTGGCCCCGCACCCGCAGCTTCTGAGAGAGAGAGACGCGATGACTTCACGCACCACCGTGCTGGGCAAGGCGATCCGCCAGGCCCTGATCGTCGGCACCGCAACGATTGCGCTGCCTGCATTCGCCCAGGACGGCGCCCCCACTACTCTGGACCGCATCGAAATCACCGGCTCACGCATCCGCCAGGTCGACGTGGAAAGCGCGAACCCGGTGCTGGCGATCTCGCGCACCGACATCGAACGCCAGGGCTTCAGTTCGGTGTCCGACATCCTGCAGAACGTCACCGCGATGGGCAGCCCGACCATCAGCCGCGCGAACGTGCTGACCGCCGGCGAGAACGCCGGTGGCACCTACATCGACATGCGCAACCTGGGTACCCAGCGCACCCTGGTGCTGATCAACGGCAAGCGCCTGGGCATCAGCACCTCCGGCTACCAGGACATTTCCACCCTGCCGGTATCGGCAGTGGAACGCATCGAAGTCCTCAAGGACGGTGCCTCGGCCATCTACGGCTCCGACGCCATGGCCGGCGTGGTCAACATCATTACCCGCCATGACGTGACCGGCGTGACCGCCAACGTCTACCACGGCCAGTACAGCCAGGGTGACGGCGGCCGCGACCGCATCGACGTGGTGGCCGGCTGGTCCAACGACCGTGGCTCGATCACCGTCTCGGCCGAGCATGCCGAAGAAAAGGCCGTGTGGGCCAGGGACCGCTGGTTCAGCGCGTACGGCAATACCGACCTTCACCCGGACGAAGCCTGGACCACCGTCAGCCAGTGGGGCCAGATCACCGGCCTGAAGGGCCCGGGCTGCGCGACCGCCAGTTGCAGCTACTCGCTCAACCGCGGCAGCGACCCGCTGAACCCGGCCAACTACCACATCACCAACGCCACTGCGCCCAACGGCGATGTCAGCAACACCAACGAGCAGATGCACCTGAACTATCCGCTGAAGCGGGATTCGGTGTTCGTCGATGGCCGCCTGAACATCACCGATTCGATCCACTTCAGCACGCAGCTGGGCTACAACAAGCGCGAGTCCAGCCGCCAGATCGCCGGTTACCCGCTGCAGAACACCTCGGTCGCCGTCGACGGCGCCAATGGTCGCATGTCAGCGGACAGCTACTTCAATCCGTTCGGCCGCCAGCATGGATATGCCACTCCCACGGCGGTGTCCTGGAACCACCGCACGTGGGAAGTGCCGCGCGTCAGCGACAGCGAACTGAAGACCTACCGCGCCGTGGCCGCGTTCGATGGTTCGTTCAACATCGGCGAGCGCTACTTCGACTGGGAAGTGGGCTACCAGTACAACAAGAACGAACTGGGCCAGCACGCCACCGGCAACCTGCACAAGGAGCGCGTGCGCAACGCGGTGGGGCCGTCGTACTACAACGCCGCCACGGGCAAGGTGGAATGTGGCACCGCCGCCGCTCCCATCGCCAACTGCATGGTGTGGAACCCGCTGGTGCCCTATGGCGTGAGCGCGCCCTATGGCCTGTACGGCAACCAGGCGCTGATCGATTACCTGATGCCAGCGGAGGACTCCTCTGGCAAGACGGTCGGCAAGAACTTCTTCGCCACCCTCGCCGGCAGCATCGTGGCACTGCCGGGCGGTGATCTGGGCTTTGCCTTCGGCCTGGAAAACCGCAAGGAAACCGGTGAATTCATTCCCGACGCGCTGGCCCAGACCGGCGCCACCACCAACCTGGCCTCGGGTCCGACCGGTGGCAGCTATCGCGTCAACGAAGCCTACCTGGAGTTGAACGCCCCGCTGCTGGCCGACCTGCCGGGCGCGAAGGAGCTGACGCTGAACGCCGCGACCCGCTTCTCGGATTACGACACCTTCGGCAACACCCTCAACAGCAAGTTCGGTTTCAAGTGGAAGCCGTTCGACCAGCTGCTGGTCCGTGGCACCTGGGCCGAAGGCTTCCGTGCGCCGACCATCAACGATCTGTACGGTGGCAGCTCGGAAACCTTCACCACCGGCTACGCCGACCCCTGCGACACCGTGTACGGCGCATCGCGCACCAGCGCCGAAGTGCGTGCCCGCTGCGCGCGTGACATCGCCGATGCCAACAACTACCGCCAGCTGAAGCAGGGTCTGGTGCCGATCACCAGCAGCACCGACCAGACCCCGGTGCCGTTCACCAGCGGCTCCAACCCGCTGCTGCAGCCGGAAACCTCCAAGAGCAAGACGCTGGGCCTGGTGTGGAGCCCGAGCTTCATCCCGAACTTCAACGCCTCGCTGGACTGGTGGAAGATCCGCATCGACAACACCATCGTTGCCGACAGCCCGAACCAGATCCTGATCGACTGCTATGAGCAGGGCGTGACCTCGCGATGCGCACAGTTCACCCGTGATCCGGTCAACGGCATCGTCAACAAGCTGACCTACGGCAACCGCAACGCCGGCTTCCTTGAAACCGAAGGCTACGACATGGACGTGGCCTACCGCTGGGATACCGACTCCTACGGCAAGTTCAGCAGTGCCTGGTCCACCACCTACGTCAGCTCGAACATCTTCCGTTCGACCAATGACACCACCGTGGTGCCGACCCCGACCAACGGCATCGGCAGCGGCTTCCGCGTGCGCTCCAACCTGACCGTCGGCTGGGATCTGGGCAACTTCGGCGTCACCTGGACCGCCCGCTACTATTCCGGCGTCAAGGAGCAGTGCCTGAGCCTGTCGGCCCATCCGGACGAGTGCTCCGATCCGGGCGTGCGTGCGCCGTGGTATGCCGGTAGCCGCAACTACAACGAGCGTGGTTCGGTCACCTTCCACGACGTGCAGTTCCGCTACAGCCTGCCGTGGGATGCCACCGTGTCGGTCGGCGCCAACAACGTGTTCGAGAAGTATGGTCCGGTGATGTACACCAAGCCGAACTCGGTCTTCTCCTACTACGGTGGCTACGACATCGGCCGCTTCATCTACATGAAGTACCAGCAGCGCTTCTGATCCACTGCGTCGACGCAGCACCACGACCACGGCCCTTCGGGGCCGTGGTTTTTTCATTCCGGGCGGCCGTCATCCGACGGTCGCAAAGCGGTAACAGGCCCTACATGGGCAGGCCCGAGCATGCCGGAAAACCGGAGGCCCGCCATGCGCCACGCCATTGTCACCGAGACCTATCCGCCGGAAGTCAACGGCGTCGCACTCACCGTGCAGGGCCTGGAACTGGGACTGCGCGCGGCCGGCCATGAGGTCGACCTGATCCGTCCACGACAGGCCAGTGAAGCACTGGACCCGGCACCCGGCACGCTGCTGGTGCCGGGTGCCGCCCTGCCCCGCTACCCGGGTCTGCGCTTCGGCCTGCCCGCGCCGATCCGCCTGGGGCGGCACTGGCAGCAGCAGCGCCCGGATGCGGTGTACATCGCCACCGAAGGCCCCTTGGGCTGGTCGGCGCTGCGCACCGCCCGCCGCCTCGGCATCCCGGTAGCGACCGGCTTCCACACCCGCTTCGACGAATATCTGCCCGACTACGGTGTGGCCTGGCTGCAGACGGCGGCGATGCGCTGGATGCGACGATTCCACAACCAGGCCGATGCCACCCTGGTGCCGACCCGCGAACTGCAGCACTTCCTCACCGACCAGGGCTTCGAGCGCGTGCGCCTGCTGGCGCGCGCCGTGGACAGCCAGCAGTTCGATCCTTCCCGGCGCGACCCGGCGCTGCGCGAGGAATGGGGCGTGGACGGCCACGGGCTGGTCGCCATCTACGTAGGCCGCATCGCTGCCGAGAAAAACCTCGGCCTGGCAGTGAAGGCGTTCCGCCGCCTGCAGCAGGTACGGCCCAAGGCACGCTTCGTGTTCGTCGGCGACGGCCCGGCGCGCGAGAACCTGGCCCATGACAATCCCGACTTCATTTTCTGCGGCATCCAGCGCGGCGACGCCCTGGCCCGCCATTTCGCCAGCGGCGACCTGTTCCTGTTCCCCAGCCGCAGCGAGACGTTCGGCAACGTGACCCTTGAAAGCATGGCCTGCGGCCTGGCCACCGTGGCCTTCGACTACGGCGCTGCGCGCGAGTACCTTCGCAACGGCGAGAGCGGGGCCGCGGTGGACACCGACGAACAGTTCATCGAAGCGGCCGTGCAGCTGGCCAGCGACGATGCGCTGCGCCGCGAGCTGGGCAGCAACGCCGCCCGCGCGATGAAGCGCCTGCACCCGCAGCAGGTGGTGGCCGAATTCGAAACGCTGCTGGCCGAACTGGCCGAGGCACGGAGGGCCGGGCATGCGCACCACGCCGCTTGAAGGCCTGGCCGGCCGCGAAGCACGGTTGTGCCGCCGGGCCAACCACTACTGCCGTCGCCGCCGCGTGCGCGGCCTGTTCGCGGTCATCAGCCGCCTCGGCGATGGCGTGTTCTGGTACGTGCTGATGGGCGCGCTGGTGGTGATGGATGGTTTCGACGGCCTGCGCGCGTCGGTGCACATGGCCGCCACCGGCCTGGCCGCGCTGCTGCTGTACAAGGGACTGAAACGCTGGACCCGGCGCCCGCGCCCGTATGCGGCCGACCTGCGCATCCGCGCCTGGGTGGCCCCGCTGGACGAGTTCAGCTTCCCCTCCGGCCACACCCTGCATGCGGTGTCCTTCACCATCGTGGCGCTGGCCTACTACCCGTGGCTAGCGCCGCTGCTGGTGCCGTTCACCTTCGGCGTCGGCCTGTCGCGTGTGGTGCTGGGCCTGCACTACCCCAGCGACGTGCTGGCGGCCACCGGCATCGCCGCGCTGCTGGCCTCGGCCAGCCTGGCCTGGCTGCCGCTGCCGGTGTGATTGCGGGATGCGCCGGGCCATGCCCGGCGGTTGATGCCCTAGAATGCCCGCATGACCACGCTGTTCATTTCCGATCTGCATCTGGACCCCAGCCGTCCAGCCATCACCGACCTGTTCCTGCGATTTCTTCGAGAGGACGCGCCCGGCGCGGATGCGCTGTACATCCTGGGCGACCTGTTCGAAGCCTGGATCGGCGATGACACGCCCTCAGCGGCCGCCGATGCGGTGGCCGATGCACTGAAAGTGCTGTCCGACAGCGGCGTGCCCGTGTTCTTCATGCGTGGCAACCGCGATTTCCTGCTGGGCGAGGACTACGCCCGCCGCGCCGGCCTGCGCATCCTGCCCGACCCCTGCGTGATCGAGCTGTACGGCCGCGCGGTGATGCTGCAGCACGGCGACCTGCTGTGCACCGATGACATCCCCTACCAGCAGTTCCGCGCGCAGACCCGTGACCCGGTGTTCCAGGCACAGTTCCTGTCACAGCCCCTGGCCGCGCGCATTGCGTTCGCGCAGAAGGCGCGCGATGCCAGCCAGGCACGCCAGTCGGAAATGAAGCAGGGGGACCGCGCGCAGTTCGAGACGGTCACCGACGTGGCCCCGGCCGAAGTCGAGGCTACCTTCGTACGCCATGGCGTGGACACGATGATCCATGGCCATACCCACCGCCCGGCGATCCATAGCCTGCAGGCCGGGGGGCGCAGCTGTACCCGCATCGTGCTGGGCGACTGGTACGAACAGGGGTCGGTGCTGCGCGTGGATGCCGACGGCTGGCGGCTGGATTCCCTCAAGCGCGAATGATGGATTGCCGGGTGCCAACCAAGGTTGGCATCTACCAGAGCGCGCAGGCCGGTAGAGGCCGCCCTTGGTCGGCGCGTGCCATCCGGTAACGGCCTCAGCGGAAACCGGACACTGTCGCCTTGGTGTTCACCAGCACGCGCTGGTTGTCCGCACTGCTGGCGATGCCCATGGGCACGCCGTTGTAGCTGATGTTCGGGTTGGACCAGTAGTTCAGGCGCGGGCAGCCGGCCGAGCAGTCGTAGGCCATGATGGTGCGCCAGCGCGAACCCGATGCCGGCTGGTAACGGTAGCCGTGGCCGTAGGCATACGGCGAGGTGCTCGGATCATTGGCGCTGTCATGCCGCGCGCTCTGCAGATGGCCGATCTCATGGGCGAAGGAGTAATAGCCCGTCGCGCAATCCCAGTACACCGCCGCGAAGGCCGTGGACGCCGTCGAGCCGATACCCGACGCCAGGCCGCAGTAACTGGTGTTGTTGATGAGCAGCACGCCGACGTCGGCTGCAGTGTTGTTGCGGCTGGCATGGATGCTGTCCATGTAGCCGTCACTGGTACTGCGGAAACGGCTGAGGTCGGTGGTGAAGTTGCCCGACTCGGTGTAGCTGGTGGTTTCATAGCCGGCCAGCTGCATGGTGATGCCGACGTTGCTGTTGGCATAGCCCTGGTTGGATTCGGCCACCGCCAGCTGCACCAGCGACTGCATGTTGCCGCCATACGCTGCCACGGCGGCATTGGTCGCCACCACCAGCACGCGGATCGTGGCCGGCGTACCCGACGATGCCTGGGCGATGCCGATGCGGTCATTGTCCGGCATCGGGATCTTCGGCAACTGGTTGTAGTCGGCCGGATGGTCGGCCGGCATGCGGCTTTCATCCACCTCCACCAGGATGTGGCGGTCACCCAGCGGGCGCAGCCGATACAGCTTGCCATCCTTGCGGATCGAGCCGGTGAGGGTGTTGCCCGAGCGCACCACGATCAGTGAATTGCCCGGATCGTCCTGGCCGTTGGAGGTCGCCTTCTGCAGGCGGTCCGACGGCGTGCGGATCTGCCCGTACCAGACGCTGTCACCACCGGGCAGCGCTTCGACCTTGCTGCGGACCGCCTGCACCTTCTGCCCGAGCAGTTCAAATTCCAGCTGCGGCTGCGCGGTGGCGGCCGCGTCGACACGTACTTCCTGCACGGTGGCGGTGGACGGCGTGGACAGCAGGCGCGTCAGCGCAGGATCACTGCCGGCCGAAGCGCGGCTGAGAATGGTCACCGGTTCAAACAACGGCGCGGCACCGGCCGCGGCCACCACTGAAAGGCCCAACAACACGCCAACCGCCGTTCTACCCATCGATATGGACATGATTCTGGTCGCTCCTGAAGTGAGGTGGACTGCCTTGATGGATCACGACCCGGCTTGCCGGGTCTGGCCATTCGGCCTGCCCCGACCACGTGAATTCAATAGACAATGGGCATGAGAATGAGGAATTGTGATGGACCGCATTCGGGTTCACGGAGGTCAAAAGCGTCACTACACGTCGCAAACACCTCGTCTTCGCACCACCGTGACATCGCCACGACAAGGATTGAACATGGCACCCGACCCGACCATCGCGTCCGCTACGGACCCTGAAGGTGTATTGCGCATCGGGCTGTTCTTCGACGGCACCCGCAACAATGCCCACAACCTGGCACGTGGCCGCCCGCAGGCACCGCAGCCGCGCCCCGCGCAGCTGCGCGCCGACGACGATTCGACCTACCAGAGCCGGCTGACCAGCAGCTACGACAACGGCACCACCAACATCGCGCGCCTCTGCCAGCTGTACCCGGACAGCCGGCGCACGCCCGCGGTTGCTGCCTCGTTGGCCCTCTATGTCGAAGGCGTCGGCACCCGCGATGACGCCGAGGACGACCTGATCGGGCTGGCCTTCGGCGTAGGTGCCAGCGGCGTACGTGCCAAGGTGCAGCGCGCGCTGCAGGTGCTGCTGCCAGGCGCCCTGGCCGCCCTCGCCGGCCAGTGGCACACCCCGCTGCGCAGCGTGCAGGTGGACCTGTTCGGTTACTCGCGCGGCGCGGCCGCTGCCCGCGACGTCGCCAACCAGCTGCAGGGCTGGGATGGCGCACGCTGGCGGCAGCTGCTGCAACGGGCTGGCCTGGCCTGCGCGGTGGACTTTACGGTGCAGCGCCCGCCCCTGCGCTTCGTAGGCCTGTTTGACACGGTGGTGGCCGTCAGCGGTGGCCGCGCCGATGAGCAGCCGCAGCTGGCACTGCCCGCGCACATCGCCGGCAGCGTGGTGCAACTGGTGGCCCGCGATGAGCATCGCCAGCATTACCCGCTGACCACCGTGGCTCCGGCGCACGCCGGAATCGTGCTGCCCGGCGTGCATGCCAACATCGGCGGGGGCTACGACCAGACCGAAGAAGGCCCGAAGCTGTTGAGCCGGCCACGCCGCCAGCTGCTGCGCCGCCCGCCGCTGGCCGACTACCAGATGCCCTCCCTGGCACAGTTGCAGGCGACCACGGTGTATGCCGAAGCGCAGGCCGATGCCGAACGCTGGCGGCAGCAGCTGGGCCTGGATGAAAAGGAGGTCTGGGTGGATGTGTGGCACCAGTGGCAGCAGCAGCGCCGCGCCGGCAGCCGCAGCGTGCTGTTGGCCCCGGCGCTGTACGTGACTGCGGCGGTGGTGCTGCGCCGGCGCATCGACTGGCGCTACCAGTTGATTGCACTGCAGGTGATGCAGCGACAGGCCAGCGAGGCCGGCGTACAGTGGACCGCGCAGGCTGCCGATGTGCCCGACTGGGCGTTGCCCACCGCACTGCAGCCGATCGCACGGCGGCTTCTGGCGGGCCATGCACTGACCCCGACCCAGGAGGCATTGCTGCGCCGCCGTTACCTGATGCAGTCGGCGCACTGGAATTTCGATGCACTGGGCGACACCGCGCTGACCTACACCGCCGATGCAGGCGTGAGCGAGTTGCCGTACCGCCCCGGCCCGGGATTGTTCTACATCAACCGCCCCACCGCGGATGGCAAGCGCGTGATCCTTCCCAACGCATGAAAAAGGGGACGGAGGGGATTAAGTCGTTTGTGACACAAACGACTTAATCCCCTCCGTCCCCTTTTTGATCAACCGGCCTGTTCGATCAGGTTGGCCAGTTCATCCGCATCGAAGCCGGCCAGCAGGCGCGCTTCCAGGTTGAACGGGCCGTGCAGGTAGCCGCCGGCGTATTCCTGCAGCAGTTCCTTGAAGCGTGCGCGCGGTTCGACGCCGGACCGTTCGCAATACCAGCGGTACCAGCGCGAACCGGCAGCGACATGCGCCACTTCCTCGCGCAGGATCACCTCCAGTACGTCGGCGGTCTCGCCATCGCCGACATTGCGCAGCTTCTCGATCATGCCGGGCGTCACGTCCAGGCCGCGCGCTTCCAGCACGCGTGGCACCAGCGCCATGCGTGCCAGGCCATCATGCGCGGTCTTTTCGCACATTTCCCACAGGCCGTTGTGCGCGGGGAAATCGGCGTAGTCGTGGCCGTGTGCCTGCAGGCGCTCACGCAGCAGCATGAAGTGCCGCGATTCGTCGTCGGCACAGCTGACCCAGTCGGCATGGAATGCCGACGGCAGGCCGCGGAAGCGGTACACCGCATCCCAGGCCAGGTCGATCGCGTTCAGTTCGATATGGGCGATGGCATGGATGAAGGCCGCGCGGCCTTCCACCCCGCCAAGACCACGACGTGGCAACTGCCGCGGGTGCACCAGCACCAGCCGCGCCGGCCGGCCGGGCATGCGGATCGGCTCCGGCGGCGGCGCGTCGGCAGCCACCTTCAGGCGGCCGGCACGGAACGCGGCCGCGTAGGCCTGGGTCAGCGCGACCTTGCGCAGCGGGTCGGCTTCGGCCAGGCACTGCTGCGCAGCGCGCAGCAGGTCGCCACCGACATCGGGCACATCCACCACGGCCTGGGCCTCAGGCGCGGCGCTTGTGCTTGGCGTCGTCCGAACGCAGTTGCTGGATGCGCTCGAAGTAGCCCGGCTCGATGCCGGTCGGGTAATGGCCGTTGAAGCAGGACGAATCGAAGCTGCGCAGCGCCGCGTTGCCTTCGCTCACCGCCGCTTCCATATCCTCGATGTCCTGGTAGATCAGCCAGTCGCAGCCCAGGTGGGCTTCGATTTCTTCCACCGTGCGGTTATGCGCGACCAGCTCCTCGGCCGCCGGCATGTCGATGCCGTAGATGTTCGGGAAACGCACCGGCGGCGCGGCGCTGGCCAGGTAGACCTTGCGCGCGCCTGCATCGCGAGCCATCTGCACGATCTGCTGGCTGGTGGTACCGCGCACGATCGAGTCGTCCACCAGCAGCACCACGCGGTTGCGGAACTCCAGATGGATCGGGTTGAGCTTGCGACGCACCGACTTCACCCGCTCACCCTGCCCCGGCATGATGAAGGTGCGGCCGATGTAGCGGTTCTTGATGAAGCCTTCGCGGTACTTCACGCCCAGCACGTTGGAGATTTCCAGCGCGGCGTCGCGCGAGGTGTCCGGGATCGGGATGATGGTGTCGATGTCGTGGTCCGGGCGCAGGCGCAGGATCTTCTCGCCCAGCTTGATCCCCATGCGCATGCGCGCTTTGTGCACCGACACGTTGTCGATCATGGAATCGGGCCGCGCGAAATACACGTATTCGAAGATGCAGGGGGTGTGCTCGGCCGGCTCGGCGCAGATCTCCGAGAACAGCTCGCCACGCGCGGTGATCACCAGTGCTTCGCCCGGCAGCACGTCGCGCACGCGCTGGAAGCCCAGTACGTCCAGCGCGGCCGATTCGGAAGCCACGATGTATTCGTCACCTTCGGCGTGGCTGCGCTTGCCCAGCACCAGCGGACGGATGCCATGCGGGTCGCGGAAGGCGACCAGGCCCAGGCCCAGCACCACGCTGACCACGGCATAGCCGCCCTTGCAGCGGCGGTGCACGCCGGCCACGGCACGGATGGCCGCTTCCGGGCTGAGCTGGCGCTGCTGTTCCAGTTCGTAGGCGAACACGTTCAGCAGCACTTCGCTGTCCGAATCGGTGTTGACGTTGCGGCGGTCCTGCTCGAACACCTGCTGGCGCAGGGCCTCGGTATTGATCAGGTTGCCGTTGTGGGTGGGCTCGTTGGCGCAGGCCAACTGGGCAGACGTAGCCGCCGTGGTGCCGCTGTT
>NZ_JBNNHG010000076.1:0-16914 GCF_050268705.1 Stenotrophomonas sp. NPDC077659
GTTCAGCCGGAGGATCAGGTACACCAGCAGGTCCAGCGGACCTTCAAACGCATCCAGGATGACTTCCAGCGCATCCGGCGGGATGTACAGGTCCTGCGGAATCTGCAGGACCGGTTGCCCATGCACCACGGCCAGCGGCATTTCCTGCTGCTGGGGGGCGGGCGGCCGGGTTGGCGGGTTCGCGTCGAGCGCGAGTTCGGAAGTCATCTAATGGACAATAGGATTGCAACGGACCAGTCGCGGTGCCGGTTCTGCCGGGCCTTCGCCACGGCGCCGCAGGCACCAGACACGCCGGGATCGGCGCGATTCCACACATATCAAACAGCAGGCCGCGCCGCAGGAAAACGGCGGCGACGGAACTACGGGGAGGTCGTCTACGTGGCCCGGCCGGTTGGCCCGGTTCGAAGCAGCGGTACGGTCGTCGGGGGCTGCGTTGGCCGCAAAAACCGACGGGCTGCTGCATCACGCCACGTGCAATGGTGCCTAGGGTACGGCTTTGCCGGGCCAGTGTCCAGCCGCGCCGGTGGACACTGGCCCTTTGGCTAGAATCGTCGCACCGCAACATGAACGAGGAATACCCGTGTTCTATGTGATTGAAGGTTATGACGGCCAGGATGTCCTGGCGCAGCGGCTGCAGGCCCGGCCCGAACACCTGGCGCGGCTGCGCGCGCTGCGCGACGAGGGACGCCTCCTGCTGGCCGGGCCGTGCCCGGCGATCGACAGCGAGGATCCGGGTCCGGCCGGCTTCAGTGGTTCGGTGGTGATTGCCGCGTTCGAGTCGCTGGCGCAGGCCCGCCAGTGGGCCGATGCCGACCCGTATGTGGCCGCGGGCGTCTACACCCGCGTCGAGGTCCGGCCCTTCCGCAAGGTGCTGCCATGAGCGCGCAGCGCATCGATCTAATGCGTGTTGCACTGCAGCAGGCATTGGCGCCGAGCACGCTGGAGATCGAAGACGACAGCCATCGCCATGCCGGCCATGCCGGAGCGCGCGACGGACGCGGCCATTTCAACGTACTGGTGGTGAGCGAGCAGTTCGCCGGCATGGCCCCGTTGGCGCGCCATCGCGCCGTGTATGCCGCGCTGGGCGGGCTGATGGAGACCGATATCCATGCGCTGTCCATCCGCGCACACACCCTGTCCGAGCAGGGCTGATGGCCTGTCCTGCAAAGTCCTGCCAGGTCCAGGAACAGACCTGTCCACGTCAGATTTCTGTGTCCATCCGAGGACATTCGTCTAACGGAGTGTTTACAACCGCAGATGGAAACGCTTACATTCCGCGCCAAGCTGGTGGGTCCAAGCCGTGGAGGGCGGCTTCGTGAACAAGGCAGCCATAACAATCAAAGACGTCGCACGAGAAGCCCGGGTCTCCGTGGCTACGGTTTCCCGCGCGCTGAACGGGCATGAGAATGTCGCCGAACCGGTCCGCCAGCTTGTGCTGGAGGTCGCCGCACGGCTGCGTTACACCCCGCACGCCGCCGCACGCAGCCTGAGCAGCCGCCGTACCAATACGGTGGGCGTGGTGCTGCCTGATCTGTATGGCGAATTCTTCTCCGAGCTGATGCGCGGCATCGACAACGTTGCCCGCAACCGTCGCCAGCACCTGCTGGTGTCCAGCTACCACGGCGACCAGGTACAGCAGGGCGCCGCTCTGCGTGCCATGCGCGGCCGCGTCGATGGCCTGCTGGTGCTCTCGCCCTATGCCGAGAGCCCCGGCTTCCTCACCGACAACCTGCCGCAGTCGCTGCCCACGGTTCTGATCAACACCTATCTGCCGGGGCAGGATCACCCGGTCCTGAGCATCGACGATCACGCCGGTGCGATGGCCATGACCCGCCACCTGCTCGATGCCGGCCACCGCCGCATCGCGTTCATTTCTGGCCCGGACCTCAACTTCGACGCGCGCGAGCGCCTGCGTGGCTTCCGTGACGCGCTGGCGGCTTTTGGCGGAAGCGCCGAGGGCATCGAGTTGCCCGGTGATTTCGACGAAGCTTCCGGCCATCGCGCCGGTCAGGAGATGCTGGCAGCCGGTGCGCTGCCCGATGCCGTGTTCGCCGCCAACGACATGATGGCCCTGGGGTGCCTGTATGCCTTCGCGCAGGCAGGTATCCACGTGCCTGCCGATGTTGCCTTGGCAGGGTTCGATGACATTCCACTGGCGCGGTTCGTACACCCCTCGTTGACCACCATGCAGGTCAGTATCGCCGAGTTGGGCGATAGGGCGATGACACGTCTGATGCAGTTGATGGACGGCAACACCCCCGAAGGGGCAGGTGACAAGCAGACGCTCGTTCCCCGCCTCGTCGTTCGCGATTCCACCACCCCGCCATCGGGCCATTGAAGCCAGAGGCGTTCTTTCTTTTTTGACTGATCGCAGGTACCGCATCCGCGGATACCGCCACCCGGAGATTGAGTTGATGATGCATTCCACGATCCGCATGCCGGCCCGCCGGCTGCTGAGCACCGCCCTGGTCAGCTGCCTGATGCTGGCCGCCGCCCCGAACGTCATGGCGCAGTCGGCCAACGCCAGCCTGCGCGGCCAGGTGGCCGGCGCCCAGGCCGGTGCGGAAGTCACCGCGACCAACGTGGCCACCGGCACCGTCCGTCGCGGCACCGTGCGCGCCGATGGCAGCTACTCGCTGATGGGCCTGGACCCGGGCACCTATGACGTGGTCGCCAACGGCGAGTCGCAGAAGGTCACCGTCACCGTGGCCTCCACCTCGACGCTGAACTTCGGTGAGGCGGCCGCCACCGGCGGTGGCAACACCGCAGCCACCAACCTGGACACCGTCAACGTCATCGCGCCGACCCTGCTGCAGGAAGTGCGCACCTCCGAAGTCGGCAAGACCGTCAGCCTGCAGCAGATCCAGACCACCCCGCAGGTGTCGCGCAACTTCCTGGAGTTCGCCGACGCGGTGCCGGGCATGATCTTCACCCGTGATGCCAAGGGCAACACCTCGCTGCGCGGCGGTGCCACCAATGCCGACGGCACCAACGTCTACATCGATGGCGTGGGCCAGAAGAGCTACGTCAAGGGCGGCGGCGTTGCTGGCCAGTCCAACAGCGCCGGCAACCCGTTCCCGCAGCTGGCCATCGGTGAATACAAGGTCATCAGCGGCAACTACAAAGCCGAGTATGGCCAGGTGTCGAGCGCCGCAGTGACGGCTGCGACCAAGTCCGGTACCAATGAATTCAAGGGTGAAGCGTTCTACCGCTACACCGATGAAGACATGCGCGCCAAGACCCCGGCCGAGCGCCAGGCAGGCCAGGACAAGATGGTCTCGGCGGAGAAGGAATACGGTTTCGCGCTGGGCGGCCCGATCATCCAGGACAAGGCGCATTTCTTCGTCACCTATGAAGCCAAGCGCTTCGACCTGCCGGTGACCATCGCCCCGTCCGGTTCGGTGACCGGTCTGGTCAACCAGCTGCCGGCAGAAGCGCAGGCAGGCCTGGGCCCGGCCAGCCAGCCGTTCCAGCAGGATCTGATCTTCGGCAAGATCGACTTCGAACTGACCGACAATGACCGTCTGGAGCTGACCGTCCAGGATCGCGACGAGACCCAGCAGGAATTCGCTGACCAGACTGCGAAGGATCACGGCAAGGAAACCAAGAACACCGACCGTCGTTATGCGCTGCGCTGGAACCACAGCGGTGAGCGTTTCTACAACGAAATGATGGTCACCCACGAAGATTCGTTCAACAACCCCAAGCCGCTGACCCTGGGCAACGGTTACAACTACACCGGCCCGGACGGTACCGACGAGCGTGACATCGTCTCGATCGGCGGCGCTTCGGCGTTCTCCTCGCAGGTGAAGGGCCAGAAGGGCTGGTCGATCGAAGACAACCTCACCCTGGATGGCATCGAGTGGGCCGGCGACCACACCATCAAGATGGGTGCCAAGTACAAGAAGATCGACCTGTACGCTTCGGATGCGGCGCAGATCAATCCGCAGTTCTACTACACCGTCGGCAACTCGACCTTCCCGGATGACATCCCGTACAAGGCGCAGTTCGTCAAGCCGGCCACCGGCGTGTCCGGCGTGTCCGGTGAAGTGCGCTCGAAGGTCACCCAGATCGGTCTGTTCATCCAGGACGACTGGCAGGTCAACGACCACCTGCAGCTGAACCTGGGCGTGCGCTGGGATTACGAAAAGAACCCGTCCTACCTGGACTTCGTGACCCCCACCGAAGTGGTCAATGCGCTGAATTCGCAGGACCCGCGTGCTGCTGCTGGCCAGACCTACGCCGATACGCTGGCGCTGGGCGGCCTGGACATCAACGACTACATCAGCAACGGTCACAACCGCAAGGCGTTCAAGGGCGCCTGGCAGCCGCGCGTAGGCTTCTCGTATGACATCAATGCCGACGAGCAGCACGTGATCCACGGTGGTGCCGGCCGCTCCTACGACCGCGACCTGTTCGACTACCTGCAGCTGGAAACCACCAAGCTGGCCCTGCCGCAGCCGACCATCTACTTCCGCAACCCGAGCACCAGTACGTGCTTCCAGGGCAATGCTGCCTGTTATGACTGGAACCCGAACCTGCTCAACGGCATCGGCAACCTGCAGAACCTGATCGGCGCGACCAGCAATGACGGTCTGGAAATCGACCTGCTGAACAACAACCTGAAGGCGCCTTATGCCGACCAGTTCAGCCTGGGCATGAGCAACCAGATCGGTGAGTGGCTGACCGACGCCACCCTCTCGCGTACGCTGACCTACGATGGCTTCGCCTTCACCCTGGGCAACCGCTACCCGACCGGCCAGTTCTTCGATGACCCGCGCCTGTGCGGCGGCACCGACCCGGGCCTGGGCCAGGCCTGGAGCTGCAACGTACCGGGCTTCGGCAGCCTGATCATCGGCCAGCAGGGCATCAAGACCCGTGCGACCCAGGTCCTGCTGTCGGCACAGAAGCCGTTCACCAAGGAAAGCGGCTGGGGCACTTCGATCGCCTACACCTGGACCACCGCGCGCCACAACCGCAACATCGACGAGCACTACTCGTTCGACCGCGGCACCATCGGTGAGTACCCGTTCATCAAGTCCAACGGCGCCCCGCGTCACCGCCTGGTGGTGACCGGTTCGTACGCTGGCTTCTGGGACATCACCTTCGGCGGCAAGCTGACCCTGGCCACCCCGACCGCCGTCAACGACTGGTACGGCGTGCCGCAGGCCAGCGGTTACGATCTGCCAACCCCGGCAGGCGCGTTCCCGGCAGGCAACGGCAAGTTCCTGGTCGGTGGCAAGATCTTCGGCTACCGCTCGGTCGATCTGCAGGCCACCAAGACGTTCAAGATGCCGGGCGATACCGAACTGTACGCACGTATCGACATCATCAACGTCTTCAACTTCGACAACTTCTCCAACTACAACTACTACAAGAATGGCAAGCTGACGGCGAGCTACAACGAGACCGGCGACATTGTCGGTACGCCGCGCCAGGTCAAGGCCGAAGTGGGCTTCCGCTTCTAAGCCAAGGTGCCATGCAGTACCCCGTTGCCAGCGCTCTGCCGCTGGCAACGGAATCTGGCAATGGCCGGCCTGTCGGCCGGTCCATTGTCCAGTCCCTCGGCCACGTTTCGTGGTTTTTTAGGTGCTCGCCGTGTAAACGATTTCAGGTGTTTGGACGTTATGCTCTTCCATCGATCAGCTTTCCGGAGGACCCGCGCCATGCAGGCACGCCACCTGTTGACCGCCGCTGCGATGACCCTGGCCATCGCAGCCTGCAAGCCGGCCCAGCAGGAGCCTGCAAAGCCCAAGCCGCAGGTGATCCTGCTGGAAGCCGACGCACCGCCGCGGCCGATGAAGCCGGAGCTGCCGCCGCTGTTCGATGACATCGAGCGCCGCACCTTCCAGTTCTTCTGGGACACCACCAATGAACTCAACGGCCTGACCCCCGACCGTTACCCGTCGCGTCCGTTTGCCAGCATCGCGTCGGTGGGGTTTGCCCTGACCGCTTACCCGATCGGCATCGAGAATGGTTGGGTCAGCCGCAACCAGGCCATCGACCGTACCCTGACCACCCTGAAGTTTTTCCGCGACGTGCCGATGGGCCCGCAGCGCACCGGCAAGGCAGGCTACAAGGGCTTCTATTACCACTTCCTGGACATGCAGGAAGGCCGCCGCTACGACAGCTGGGTCGAGCTTTCCTCGGTGGATACCGCGCTGCTGATGATGGGCGTGCTGTTTGCCCAGTCGTACTACGATGGCCAGGACCCGCGCGAGAAGGAAATCCGGCAGATTGCCGACCAGCTGTACAAGCAGGTCGACTGGCCGTGGCTGCAGCAGCGTGCGCCGCTGATCTCGATGGGCTGGTTCCCCGAAAGCGGCTTCATCGACCACGACTGGATGGGCTACAACGAGGCGATGATGGTCTACATCCTCGCCCTGGGTTCGCCCAGCCACCCGGTCAGCCCCGATGCGTGGACGGTGTGGACCCGCACCTATGACAACGACTGGGGGGTGTACCAGGGCCAGGAATACCTGTCCTTCGGCCCGCTGTTCGGCCACCAGTACAGCCATGTCTGGATCGACTTCCGCGACATCCAGGATGCGTACATGCGCGAGCGTGGCAGCACCTACTTCCTCAACAGCCGCTCGGCCGCGCTGGCCCAGCGTGAATACGCCATCGCCAATCCGATGCAGTGGAAGGACTACGGCGAGAACGTGTGGGGCCTGACCGCCAGCGATGGACCGCAGAACACCACCCAGGACTACCGGGGCGAGCAGCGCCAGTTCCGCCATTACTCTTCGCGCGGCGCGGGCCTGCGCGAGAACTTCGATGACGGCACCATCGCCCCGACCGCAGCGGTGTCCTCCATCGTGTTCGCCCCCGAAGAAGTGATCCCGGCCACGCTGGAGATGCACAAGCGCTTCGGCGACTACATCTACTCCAGCTACGGCTTCCTGGATTCGTTCAACCCCAGCTTCAACTACGACATCCCGATCAAGACCGGCCGCATGGTGCCGGACCGCGGCTGGGTGGCCAGCGATTACATCGCCATCGACCAGGGCCCGATCCTGACGATGATCGCCAACTACCGCAATGACTTCGTCTGGGAAGTCATGAAGAAGAATCCGTACATCCGCAAGGGCCTGGAACGGGCGGGTTTCAGCGGTGGCTGGCTGGCCCCGGAAGGGTCGTTCCAGCCGCTGGTGCTGGAAAAGGATGAAAAGGCCGCCGCCGCACGCGCGGTCGGTATCGCAGAATCACGCGCGGCCGCCGCGCAGGAACAGAAGAACAATGCCAACCGCAACACCGGCCAGGGGAAGTAACAAGGTGCACGACTGGATTGACCGCCTGCGGCGCTGGGCACTGCCTGCGATGGCCGCACTGGCCATGGCAGGCTGCGCGCGCAGCGAACAGGGCACCACCACGGTCCGCTTCTGGGCCATGGGCCGCGAGGCCGAAGTGGTGAGCGAACTCATCCACGAGTTCGAGGCCGAGAACCCCGGCATCAAGGTGGATGTGCAGAACATTCCCTGGACGGCCGCGCACGAGAAGCTGCTGACCGCCTTCGCCGCCGATGGGTTGCCCGATGTCTGCCAGCTCGGCAACACCTGGGTGCCCGAATTTGCCGAACTCGATGCGCTGACCCCGCTGCAGCCGTTCGTGCAGCATTCGTCGGTGGTCGATCCGCAGGATTACTTCCAGGGCATCTGGGATACCAACGTGATCCATGGCGAGCTGGTCGGCGTGCCGTGGTATGTCGATACGCGCCTGATCTATTACCGCAAGGACCTGCTGGCCAAGGCCGGTTTCGACCATCCGCCGCGTACCTGGGCGGAATGGGACCAGCAGATGGCCGCGATCAAGAAGATGCAGGGCCCGAACCGCTATGCGGTGCTGATGCCGATCAACGAGTTCGAGCAGCAGCTGTCACTGGCCCTGCAGCAGCCTGACCCGCTGCTGCGTGACGATGATACCCGCGGCAACTTCTCCAGCCCGGGCTTCCGCCGCACCCTGGCCTTCTACGGCAACATGTTCGAGCAGGGCTGGGCGCCGAAGATGTCCGAGACGCAGATCTCCAACGTCTGGGAGGAATTCTTCCGCGGCTTCAACGTGTTCTATATTTCCGGCCCCTGGAACATCCGCGAATTCAAGAAGCTGCAGCCCAGGGAACTGGAAGGGCAGTGGGCAACGGCCGCGCTGCCGGGCCCGGACGGTCCGGGCGCAGGCATCGCCGGTGGCACCAGCCTGGTGATCTTCCGCAAGTCGCAGCAGAAGGAAGCCTCCTGGAAGCTGATCGAGTTCCTGTCGCGCCCGGAAATCCAGGCCCGCTTCCACGCCATCATCGGTGACCTGCCGCCGCGCCGCAGTACCTGGAACACCCCGTCGCTGGCCGACGATCCGCTTGCCGCCGCGTTCCGTGACCAGCTGGAGCGCGTCAAGCCGACGCCGAAGGTGCTCGAATGGGAGCGCATCGTGCAGGAAATGCGCATCGTCACCGAAAAGGTGGTCCGTGGTGGCCTGCCGCAGGACAAGGCTGTGAAAGAGCTGGACCAGCGCGTGGACAAGGTGCTGGCCAAGCGCCGCTGGATGCATGAACAACAACGCCTGCATCGCAGCGACGCCCCTTCGGGCTCGACCAGTGCAGTCGCGGCCGGGAGCCCGCAATGAAACGTTCGTCCCTCGCCGGCTGGATATTCGCCGGCCCCTCGCTCATCGTTTTGGGCGTGTTCTTCGGCCTGCCGGTCGCCTCGGCGCTCGCCCTGAGCGTGACCGATTTCGACCTGTACGCGCTGGCTGACAGCAGCAATCTGCGCTTTGTCGGGCTGGGCAACTACATCGATCTGCTGCAGACCCCGATGTTCTGGAAGTCGCTGTGGAACACCACCTACTTCGTGGTGATCGGCGTGCCGCTGTCGATCAGTGTGTCGCTGGGCGCGGCGATGCTGCTCAATGCGCCGGCCGCGCGCTTCAAGGCGCTGTTCCGTACCGCGCTGTTCGCCCCGGTGGTAACCACCCTGGTGGCGGTGGCAGTGATCTGGCGCTACCTGTTCCATACCAGCTACGGCCTGGTGAACTACGGCCTGGGCCACCTCGGCATCAGTCCCATCGACTGGCTGGGCGACCCCACCTGGGCCATGCCCACCATCATGCTGTTCGCCGTGTGGAAGAACTTCGGCTACAACATGGTGATCTTCCTTGCCGGCCTGCAGGCCATTCCGCATGATCTGTACGAAGCGGCGCGCATCGATGGCGCCTCGCGCTGGAAGCAGTTCCTGCACATCACCCTGCCGATGCTTGGCCCGGTGCTGCTGGTGGTCGGCGTCATTACCGTGTCCGGCTACTTCCAGCTGTTCGCCGAACCGTATGTCATGACCCGCGGCGACCCACTGCAGAGCACCGTCAGCGTGCTGTATTTCATGTTCGAGGAAGGCTTCAAGTGGTGGAACCTGGGACGCGCCTCGGCTGTGGCGTTCCTGCTGTTCCTGATCATCCTGGCGGTGACCACCGTGATGCTGCGTTTCGGCCGCAGGAGGCAGTTGGTATGAGTCGTGAGATCGGCCAGTCGCGCTGGCACCCGTGGATGATCAATGGCGCGTTGCTGGTGCTGGCCCTGGTCAGCCTGGCACCGCTGTTGTGGATGCTCTCGGTGTCGTTCATGCCGCAGGGCGAGGCGACCCATTTCCCGCCTCCGCTGCTGCCTTCGCACGTCACCACCCACAACTACCATGAGCTGTTCGCGCGCACCGGCATGGGCGGCAACTTCGCCAACAGCCTGCTGGTGTCGGTGGCGATCACCTTCGGTTCGCTGCTGCTCAACACGATGGCCGGCTATGCGTTCGCCAAGCTGAACTTCGTCGGCCGCGAACGCCTGTTCCAGGTCTTGATGGCCGCGCTGGTGATCCCGGCACAGGTGGCGATGCTGCCGCTGTTCCTGCTGATGAAGCAGCTGGGCCTGGTCAACAGCTTCGGCGGTGTGATCGTGCCGGCCCTGGCCAGCGTGTTCGGCATCTTCCTGGTGCGCCAGTACGCCCGTTCCATCCCGGACGAGCTGCTGGAGGCGGCGCGCATCGACGGCGCGGGTGAGCTGCGGATCTTCTTCCAGATCGTGCTGCCGATGCTCAAGCCGGTGCTGGTGACCCTGGCGATCTTTACCTTCATGGGCGCGTGGAACGATTTCATGTGGCCGTTGATCGTCTTGACCGACCAGGAGCACTACACTCTGCCGGTGGCGCTGGCCACCCTCTCGCGCGAGCACATCATGGACGTGGAAATGATGATGGCCGGTGCGGTGGTCACCGTGGTCCCGGTGCTGGCCCTGTTCCTGGTCCTGCAGCGGTACTACATCCAAGGTCTGTTGCTGGGGAGTGTCAAGGGATGAAGCGAGCGATCGCCGTTGGATTGGGCCTGTTGTGGACCTCCCTGGCGATCGCCGCACCACCGGCGCTGCCGGCCCCCAAGGTGCTGGATGACTTCGATGACATCAATGCATGGAAGCTCGTGCTGTCCGACCAGGTCAGCGGTTCGCTGCGGTCGGTCAGCGGCGCAGGCGGCGGCCGCGCGCTGTGCCTGGATTATGACTTCCACAAGGTCTCCGGCTATGTGGGCATCCGCCGTGCGCTGAACATCGAGTACCCGGCCAATTACCGGTTCGGCTTCCAGCTGCGCGGCGATTCACCGCGCAACGACCTGCAGTTCAAGCTGATCGATGCCAGCGGCGACAACGTCTGGTGGGTCAACCGGCCCGGCTACAGCTTCAACAAGGCTTGGACGCCGGTGGAATACCGCCGCCGGCAGATCGACAAGGCCTGGGGGCCTTCGGCTGAAAAGGAGATGGCGAAGAGCGCTGCCGTCGAGTTCACCATCTACAGCAAGGTCGGTGGCCGCGGCACGGTGTGCTTCGACAAGCTGACCCTGCAGGGCCTGCCGCCGCAGGATGATTCGGCGCTGATGCCGTCGGTGATCGCCGATACGGCCACCGCGCTGCAGGACCGCATGATCGACGGCAGGAGCGATACCTTCTGGGTCAGCGGCGGGGTCAAGCAGCAGACCATCAGCCTGGATCTGCACAAGAGCCGCGAGATCGGCGGCGCGGTGATCGACTGGCTGCCCAACCTGGAAGCGACCCGCTATACGGTGCGTACCTCCGAAGATGGTCGCGACTGGCGCACGGTGCGTGAAGTCACCGGCGGCGCGGGCGGCCGCGACTGGCTGGCGCTGCCCGATACCGACGCGCGCTACGTGCGTTTCGACCTGGAAGACGGCCCGAACTGGCGTTATGCCATCCGTGACATCACGCTGAAACCGCTGGCCTTTGCCGCCACGCCCAATGCCTTCCTGTCCTCGGTGGCTGCCGACCTGCCGCGTGGTTCGCTGCCGCGTGCGTATGTGGGCGAGCAGCCGTACTGGACTTTGCTGGGCCTGGATGGCGGCCAGGAGCAGGCGCTCATCAGCGAGGATGGCGCGCTCGAGCCGGCCAAGGGCAGCTTCAGCATCGAGCCGTTCATCCGCATGGACGGCAAGCTGCTGGACTGGTCCAGCGTCGCTGCCACGCAATCGCTGCAGGACCGCTACCTGCCCATCGCCACGGTCGACTGGGTGCATGAGAAGGCCGGGCTGTCGGTCACCAGTTTCGTGCAGGGCACGCCTGAGCGCGCCCAGCTGATCGGCCGCTACCGCCTGAGCAACCCGGACAAGGTCGCCCACGAGTACACCCTGGCGCTGGCCATCCGGCCCTGGCAGGTCAACCCGCCAACCCAGTTCCTCAACACCACCGGTGGCTTCAGCCGCATCGACGCACTGGACGTGGGCGAGCAGCTGGTGAAGGTCAACGGCGAGCCGCGCATCTACCCGCTGCAGGTGCCCGACGCACGCTTTGCCACGACCTTCGACGGCAAGCTCGATGCCATGCACCTTGCCTCCGGCAAGTTCCCGGCGACCACGGCGGTGAAGGATTCCACCGGCCTGGCCTCCGGCGCCCTGCTGTACACGATCAAGCTCGAACCCGGGCAGAGCCGCGAGGTGGCCGTGGTGCTGCCGCAGACCGGTGGCTGGAAGCCGCAGGCGCTGGACGTGGCCAAGGCACAGCAGCAGGTCGCTGCGATGTGGCGCGACAAGCTGGGCGTGGTCAGCCTGCAGGTGCCGGCGGCGGGGCAGCCGCTGGTGGAGACCCTGCGTACCGCCGTGGCGCACATGCTGATTTCGCGGGTCGGCCCGCGCCTGCAGCCGGGTACGCGCTCGTACGCGCGCAGCTGGATCCGCGATGGCGCAATGATTTCCGAAGGCCTGCTGCGCATGGGCCGCAGCGATGCCGTGCGCGATTACGTGACCTGGTATGCGCCGTTCCAGTTCGAGAACGGCAAGGTGCCGTGCTGCGTCGATGCACGTGGCAGCGACCCGGTGCCGGAGAACGACAGCCACGGCGAGCTGATCTACAACATCGCCGAGTACTGGCGGTACACCGGCGACGGCACCTTCCTGGAGCTGATGTGGCCGCACGTGCAGGGCGCCTACCAGTACATGGAGCAGCTGCGCGCCAGCGAGCGCACCGAGGAGAACCGTGCACGCAACCCGGCCTTTTACGGGATGATGCCGGCTTCGATCAGCCACGAAGGCTATTCGGCCAAGCCGATGCACTCGTACTGGGACAACTTCTGGGCACTGCGCGGCTACAAGGATGCAGCGCAGGTGGCCGCGCAGCTGGGCAAGCTGGAAGCCATGCAGATCAGCGAGTCGCGCGACCAGTTCCGCGACGATCTGCAGGCTTCACTGCAGTCGGCCATGCAGCAGCACAACATCAACTATCTGCCCGGCTCGGCCGAGCTGGGCGACTTCGACGCGACCTCCACCACCATCGCACTGGCGCCGGGCGGCGAGCAGGGCCGTTTGCCGCAGCAGGCGCTGGAGGCGACCTTCGAGCGCTACTGGAGCGAATTCGTCGCGCGCCGCGACGGCAAGCGCGAGTGGAAGGACTACACCCCTTACGAGTGGCGCAATGTCGCCGCGTTCGTGCGCCTGGGCTGGCGTGATCGTGCCTGGCAGGCCACTCAGTTCTTCTTCAAGGACCGTGCACCGCAGGCCTGGAACCAGTGGGCTGAAGTGGTCTCGCGCACGCCACGCAAACCGTTCTTCGTCGGCGACCTGCCACATGCGTGGGTGGCGTCGGACTTCGTGCGTTCGGCGCTGGACATGTTCGCCTACACCCGCGATGCCGATGAGGCGCTGGTGCTGGCCGCCGGCATTCCCACCGCCTGGTTGCAGGGGGATGGCATCGCGGTACAGGGCCTGCGCACGCCGCAGGGCCAGCTGAACTACAGCCTGCAGCGCAGTGACAAGCAGCTGGTGCTGGACCTGCAGCCGGGCCTGGTGCCGCCGCCGGGTGGCGTGGTACTGCCGTGGCCGTACAGCGGCGAACCGGGCGACGCCACCGTCAATGGCGAGCCGGCCGAATGGAGCAACCGCGAACTGCGCGTGCACCAGCTGCCGGCACGGATCGAGATCGACGTGCCAAGCGCGGTGCGCCGCGCAGAACGCAAGGGGCAGTAAGCATGGCGTTGAAGCAGGGACGGGCGCGCGTAGCACTGCGCACCCTGGGGCTGGCAATCGCGTTGGCGTTGCCGGGGTTGGCCATGGCGCAGCTGTCGGGTGAACCCGCCGTTGTGGCGGTATCGACCGCGCCCGGCATGGGCATGGTGACCTTCAACCTGCACCATGACCGCGAGGACTGGCCGACCCGGCGGCGCACGATCGTCGCTGAGCTCAAGCGCCTGCAGCCCGATGCCATCGCCCTGCAGGAAGTGATCCAGCGCCGCGACGTGCGCAACCAGGCACAGTGGCTGGCCAGCCAGCTCGGCTACAAGTACGTCTTCGTTTCCACCGATCCGGTGGGTGCGCCCAAGCGCTACGGCAACGCGCTGCTGACCCGGCGCCCGATCCTGGCCCATGGCGAGCACCTGCTGCGGCCGCTGGATGACTACCGCACCGTGGCCCACCTGCGCATCGACGTGGACGGGCAGCCGGTGAACGTCTACGCCACGCATCTGAACGAGCGCAGCGACGAGCGTGGCCAAGGCATCCGCCGCAGCCAGGTGGACGACCTGCTGCGCTACATCACCGAAACCTCGGCCGGCGCGCCGGTGGTGATCGCCGGCGACTTCAACGCGCTGGTCGATGCGGGCGACCTGAGCGAGCTGCGCAGCCATTACGGCGACAGCTATGGCAGCGTGCATGTGAACACCGACCTGGCCGGCGTCAGTACCTTGAACCGGCATTACTACCAGGCGCCCTCGCGCATCGACCACATCTTCTACCAGCAGGACCAGATGGTCGCGCGCGAAGCGAAGATCCTGTTCGACCAGCCTGACGACAGCGGTCGCTGGGCGTCGGATCATTACGGGGTCTGGACCCGGTTGCAGTTCGCCCCGGCGCGCTGACGCTGCGGGATTTCATGTTCAGGGAGGTGCCAACCTTGGTTGGCACGGGCGTGTCCGCGTGCATTTAACCCACGGCGCCAACCAAGGTTGGCTTCTACCAAGGCAGTGCCCGTACAGCGCGGGCCTGGCGCACAATCAAAAACGGCGGGGATCATCGATCCCCGCCGTTTCGATTTACGCGATCAACGAACGATCAATTCGCCGGCGGCGTGCGCTTGGCGGCCTCTTCGTATTCGTCCGAGGCCTGGGCATCAGCGGCCTGGCTGGCCGAATCGGCATGGCCATCAGCCACCGGGTCGATGGACGGCGTGACCACCGCCTCGGCCACCGGGGCGGCGGTTTCGACCGGTGCGGCCTCGACGGCGACCGGTGCGGCCGGCTGCTCGATGACCGGTGCGGTTTCGACCACCGGGGGCGCTTCAACGGCCGGCTTCGCTTCAACCACCGGAGCGGGCTCCATGACCGGCGCAGCGTCGACGACGACCGGGGCCGGGGCGGCCACCGGAGCAGTCTCCTCGACAACCGCCGTGGCTTCGACGGCCGGTGCTTCCGGCTGGGCCGGGGTTGCGGCGTCGATCGCGTCCAGCATGCTGGTCTGCACCGGCTGCGGGGCCGGCTCGGCCTTGATGACCGGTGCCGGAGCTGCAGCTTCCTGCGAAGGAGCGACTGCTTCGACCACGGCGCTGCTCACGGCAGCCACCGGGGCGGCAGCGGCAACGGCGACCGGTGCACGGGCCGGCTTTTCAGCTTCAACGGCGACCGGCTCGACTTCATCATCGAAATCGAATTCCGGCTGCGAGCGCGACGGCTGCGCGGCGGCGACCGGAGCGGCCTCGGCGGCAGCGTCGGCAGCCTGGTCGGCGCTGTCGTTGTCATCGCCTTCGTCACCGTCGTCCTGGTCATCGCCCAGGGCATCGGTACCGGCGGCATTCTCGGCGCCACCACGGCGACGACGACGGCCACCGCGACGGCCACGACGGCGGCGGGTCGCGCCTTCGCCGGCCTGTTCGCCTGCGGCGTCGGTTGCGGCATCTTCGCCGGACACGGCAGCCGCGTCGGCGTCCGTACCTGCAGCTACCGTGGCATCGGCCACCGGTGCGGCATCAGCCACCACCACGTCGGCGACCGGTGCAGCCGGTGCCACCGGAGCGGCCGGTGCGGTGCCTTCCTGCGCGGTCACCGCGTTGGCGGCGACGGCGGTCGCGGCCACGGCGGCAGCCGCGGTTGCGGTGTCGACCGGTGCTTCGGCGGCGGCGCGCTGCGGCTTCTCGGCCGGCTTCTCGCCGTCCTGCTGCGGACGTGGCTGCTTCGGCTGCTTCAGCTTCGGCTGCTGCGGGTTCTGGCCCTGCTGCTCGTTGCGCGGCTGCTTCTGCTGCTGCGGCTGGCCGTCCTTCTGCTGGGCGTCCTTCTGCCTGCCCTGCTGCGGCTGCTGCTGGGAATTGCCGTTGTTGTTGCCACCCTGGCGGCCA
Source organism: Stenotrophomonas sp. NPDC077659 (assembly GCF_050268705.1). Classification (NCBI taxonomy): domain Bacteria; kingdom Pseudomonadati; phylum Pseudomonadota; class Gammaproteobacteria; order Lysobacterales; family Lysobacteraceae; genus Stenotrophomonas; species Stenotrophomonas sp. NPDC077659. The sequence goes on from NZ_JBNNHG010000076.1 coordinate 15,848, forward strand.
TCCTTGCGCTGCTCACCGCGGTCCTTGCGGTTGCCGCTGTCCTTCTGCTGCTGCGTATTGCCGTTGCCACCGTTGCCACGGCTGTCGTCGCGACGGTCCTTGCGGTCCTTGTTGCGATCCTTGTTGCGGTCCCTGCGGCCGCCATCCTGCTGCGGCTGGCGGGCTGCCGGGGCCGGAGCGGGGGCCGGAGCCGGTTCGCCACCGAAGATGCGCTTCAGCCAGCCGACGACGCCGCCACTGGCGGCCGCTGCCGGGGCAGCGGCGACCGGTGCCGGGGCCGGAGCGGCCACCGGTTCGGCTTCGGCACGCACCGGGGCCGGTGCGGTGTGCTTGACCTGGGTCACGGCCGGCGGCGGGATGTTCAGCTGGCCCTTGGTCAGGGCGTGCACCGGCAGCTTGCGCGGCGTGCCACGCTGGTAGCTCGGCTTGCTGCTGTCTTCACCCAGCTCGTTCTCGCGCAGGCGGGTCACGGTGTAGTGCGGGGTGTGCAGCTGCTCGTCGGCGACGATCACGATCGGCGCTTCGTGGCGCTGCTCGATCTCGCGCAGGGCGCTGCGCTTCTCGTTCAGCAGGTAATTGGCGATCTCCACCGGGGCCTGGACCAGCACCTGTCCGGTGTTCTCCTTCATCGCATGCTCTTCGGCGACGCGGATGATCGACAGCGACAGCGATTCGACGCTGCGCATGCGGCCGTGGCCGTCACAACGCGGGCAGACGATCTGGCTGGACTCACCCAGGCTCGGGCGCAGGCGCTGGCGGCTCATTTCGAGCAGGCCGAAGCGCGAGATGCGGCCGACCTGGACGCGCGCGCGGTCGTACTTCAGCGCGTTGGCCAGGCGGTTCTCGACCTCACGCTGGTGCTTGTTGGAGGCCATGTCGATGAAATCGATGACCACCAGGCCGCCCAGGTCGCGCAGGCGCAGCTGGCGGGCCACTTCCTCGGCCGCTTCCAGGTTGGTCTGGAAGGCGGTGTCCTCGATGTCGCTGCCCTTGGTGGCGCGCGAGGAGTTGGCTGCCAGGGGTTGTTGGAATCGAGCTTCTCGCGGCGCCATTCGGCACCGGCGGCG
>NZ_JBNNHG010000077.1:0-10838 GCF_050268705.1 Stenotrophomonas sp. NPDC077659
GCCCGCCAGTTCGGCACCATGCCAGTCAAGAAACGCCTTGTTGGCAAAGCGGTAGGGCTTGAACACCAGGTCCCAGCTGTTGGCGATGTCAGCGCTGCCGCCAAAACGCTCCTTCAGCATGTCCACGTTGTAGCCGATGCCGGTGGTGCCGATCATGTAAGGCACGCCGTACTTGTTGTCCGGGTCCTGGGTGGCGATGCGCTTCATCACCGACGGGTCCAGATTGGCCAGGTTCGGGATCCTGCTCTTGTCCAGCGGCAGGAACACGCCAGCCTGGATCTGGCGGCCGAAGAAGTTCAGCGTGGGCACCACCACGTCATAGCCGCTGTTGCCGGCCAGCAGCTTGGTCTCGACCATCTCGTCACTGTCGAACACATCGTAGGTCACCTTGATCCCGCTCTCCTTCTCGAAGTTCGGGATGGTGTCTTCGGCGATGTAATCGCTGTAGTTGTAGACGTTCAGGACCTGGCTGTCCTGTGCGCCACCGTTGCCACCGCCGCAGGCGGCCAGCAAGGCGGAGGCCAGGCCGAGCGTGAGGATACGCAGCTTCATCGGGTGCTCCAGAATGCGGAATGGGGGGAGGCCGGCAGGGCCGGCGACGGGTGCCAGCCTACCCCCCGGCGAATCATTCATCAATTCCGCGTCTTCACACGTTCAACAGCAGGAACTCACGCTCCCAGGAGCTGATGACGCGGAAGAACGTCTCGTATTCCTTGCGCTTGACCGAGATGTAGGCACGGCAGAAGCGTTCGCCCAGCAGCGCCTGCAGTTCGGCGCACTGTTCCAGGCCGTCCAGCGCCTCACCCAGCGAGCGCGGCAGGTTGTAACCCAGTTCCTTGGCGCTGCCGGTCACCGGGGCGTCCGGGGCCAGCCGCTCGCGGATGCCGAGCAGGCCGCAGGCCAGGGTCGCCGCCATCGCCAGGTAAGGGTTGGCGTCGGAACCGGCGAAGCGGCTTTCCACCCGCATGTTCTCCGGCGTGTCCAGCGGCACGCGCAGGCCGCAGGTGCGGTTGTCATAGCCCCAGTGCGTGTTGCTGGGGGACACCTCGCCAAACACCAGGCGCCGGTAGGAATTGACGTTCGGCGCGAAGAAGGCCATCGCCTGCGGAACGTACTTCTGCAGGCCGCCAAGATAGTGGCCGAACACCGGGCTGAACTCGCCTTCGCCATGGGTCTCGCCGGTAAACACGTTGCTGCCATCGCTCACCCGCACCAGGCTCTGGTGGATGTGCATGGCGCTGCCCGGCTCATTCTCCATCGGCTTGGCCAGGAAGGTGGCATACACGCCGTGGCGCATCGCCGCTTCACGCATGGTGCGCTTGAACAGGAATACCTGGTCGGCCAGGTCCATCGCATCGGCATGGGTGAAGTTGACTTCCAGCTGCGCCGCGCCGGATTCGTGGATCAGCGTATCCACATCCAGCTTCATCGCATCGGCGTAGTCGTACATCAGATCGAGGATGGGATCGAATTCGTTGACCGCATCGATCGAGTAGGACTGCCGCGCCGTCTCCGGGCGCCCCGAACGGCCGGCCGGCGGCAGCAGCGGGAAATCCGGATCGGTGTTCTTCTGCACCAGGAAGAATTCCAGCTCCGGTGCCACCACCGGGCGCAGGCCCAGTTCGGCATAGGCGGCCAGCACCCGGCGCAGCACGTTGCGCGGTGCCAGTTCGTGCGGTTCGCCGGTCTTGGTGTAGCAATCGTGGATCACCTGTGCGGTGGCATCGGCCGCCCACGGCACCATCCGCACCGTATCCGGATCGGGGCGCAGCATCATGTCCGAATCCGACGGCGAGGTCAGGTCATAGTAGTCATCGGGGAATTCGCCGGTGACGGTCGTGGCGAAGATGCCTTCAGGCAGCCGCGTTCCGTAGTCGTGCGAGAACTTGTCGGCGGGAATGATCTTGCCGCGCGCGTTGCCGGTGATGTCCGGCACCAGGCATTCGACCTCGGTGATGCGCCGCTCCTTCAACCAGCGCAGCAGGCTGCTTTCCTGCGGTGCCGGAGGCGTGGCCGTCTTGCGCGGGCGAGGTCGGGAACTCATCGGGAATCCACTCGTTTCTGTTGGTACTGCCGGCAAGCTTGGCCGAAAGCACGGAAAATAGCGTGATAGAAGGGCGCCTGCATGACACGCCATTCCGGGTGCCACTGTACGCCGAGGACGAAGCGATGGCTGCGGCTGCGTGCGGCCTCGACCAGGCCATCTTCAGCCCAGGCTTCCACCTGCAGGCTGTGCGCCAGCCGGGCAACGCCCTGCCCGTGCACGGAATTGACCTGCGCCCGGTCGCTGCCTTGCCACTGCGCGAGCCAGCCACCATCGGCCAGCGTGACCGCATGCGCCGGCCCATACTGCGCTGCCACCGGTGCCTGCGGATCCTCACGATGGTCGGCCAGGCCCGGCACCGCCTGCACCTGCGGGTGCAGGCTGCCGCCCAGGGTCACATTCAATTCCTGGAAACCGCGGCAGATGGCCAGCACCGGCAGGTCCAGCGCCAGCGCCGCCCGCAGCAATCCGAAGGCATTGGCATCGCGTGCCGGATCATGAAGGTTGCCCGGCCAGCTGCGGCCTCCTTCATAGTGCTGCGGCGCGATGTTGCTGACCGCACCGGTCAACAGCAGCCCATCCAGGCCCTGCAGCCACGCGTCGGCCGGTAGAGGCGGCTGCAGACTGGGCAGCACCAGCGGAGTCACCTCGGCCGCATCGACCAGTGCGCGCACGTACTTTTCGACGGCCACCGCAAAACGGTGATGGCCGAGCACGGTGCTGTCGGTGGGAAGGCCCACCCAGGGCAGGCGACGCATGGGAAAACTCCTTGGCGTTGACGGCAAAGTAACCGCCGGCGCGCGCAGGCGGCAAGTCGTCGCCGTCACACCCCAGCGGTCGTGCATCGGCCAGACTATGCCGGTGAACAGCGATCATCCTCCCGCGCCCTGCCCCGCCGCCCCGCACCCGCGAGGACGGCGGTGAGCGCGGAATTTCCGCCCAGCTGGTACGCCGGCAGCCTGCCCGAGCCGGCTGCCCTGCCCCCGTTGCAGGGCCATGTGCAGGCCGATGTGGCGGTGCTCGGCGCAGGCTACACCGGCCTGACCGCCGCCCTTGAGCTTGCCCTGCGTGGCTACCACGTGGTGCTGCTGGAAGCGCAGCGCATCGGCTGGGGCGCGTCCGGGCGCAATGGCGGGCAGGCGCTGGTCGGCTATGGCTGCGAGGTGGATGAGCTGGAACGGCAGCTCGGCCGCGACGACGCCCGCCACCTGTTCGACTGGTCGCGCGAGGCCGTGCAGTCGATGCGCCAACGCATCGCGCGCCACGGCATCGACTGCCACTGGGTGGAAGGCCATGCCAGCGTAGCGATCCGCGCACGCCATGAACGCGGCCTGCGGGCCAGCTGCGAACACCTGCAGCGCCACTACGCGTACCCCATGCAGTGGTGGGAACGCGATGCCCTGCGCGCGCAGTTGGACAGCCCGCGCTACCGCGCTGCGATGTTCGACCCGCTCAGCGCACACCTGCATCCGCTGGCCTACGCACGCGGCCTGGCCGATGCCGCCCGTACGGCAGGCGTGATCATCCACGAACATTCGCCGGTCACCCGCGTGCAGCGCGGTACGCAGGCGATGTTGCACACGGCGCGGGGCAGCGTGCGTGCCGCGCAGCTTGTGGTCGCCGGAAACGCCTGGCTGCAGGGGCTGCTGCCGGAACTGGAGCGCCGCATCATGCCGGTCGGTACCTACATCGGCGCCAGCGCGCCGCTGGGCGCCGAACGTGCACGGCAGCTGATCCGCAACGACATGGCGGTGGCCGACACCGCGTGGGCGCTGGACTATTTCCGCCTGAGCCATGACCACCGGCTGCTGTTCGGTGGCCGGGCCAGCTATTCCGCACTGCCGCCACCGGGACTGCGCGGGGTGATGCAGCGGCGCATGCACGGGGTCTTCCCGCAGCTGGCCGATGTGGCCGTGGAACAGGTCTGGGGCGGCTATGTGGACATCACCCGCAACCGCGCCCCGCACTGGGGCCGGCTGGGCGGCAACCTGTTTTTCGCGCAGGGCTTTTCCGGGCACGGCGTGGCCGCCGCAGGGCTGGCCGGTGAGGTGATCGCGGCCGCGATCGATGGCCAGAGCACGCGCCTGGATGTGTTCCAGCGCCTGCAGCACGCGCCCTTTCCCGGAGGTCGGTTGCTGCGCACGCCGCTGCTGGTGGCGGCGATGTCGTGGTACAAGCTGCGGGACGCGCTGTGGTAATGGAATTGCCTGCCCATCATCCCGTCATCTGCACCCACCGATACCGTTTCAGTACTGAATGACCGCAGCCGTTCCCGGCGCAGGCTGGCATCGGCAAGTCACAACAGTCGTGTGATGACCTTCTCACTTGTGAATTCGGAGGCTGTGCCGATTGCATATTCGGACGCCTGCCGATACCGTCGGTTCAATCGGACCCGGGGCGAATGGAAGCTGGCAGGGCACGTACACAGGAAGGGGAAGTACGATTGAACTGGTGGAATGAAGGCCTGCAGTTGAAATTGCGCGTCCATCCGGCAGGACTTGCGCTGGCTGCGCTCTACGCGATCGCATGCTGGGCCACCCGCCAGCTTTCCCTGGACCAGTTCTATCTGCCCGCGGGGGTCCGCGTTGCCGTAGTCCTCCTTTGCCCGCCGCGGTTGTGGCCCTACCTGCTGCTGGGCGAGTATGCCTACTTCGCGCAGATGCGCGTGCCCATGATCGAGAAGTATGGACTGGCCTGGGTGGTACTGGGTTCGACCTTGTTGATGCCGGCCGTCATGTTGATCGTGCATCTGCACCGAAGGTTCATGACCACCAGCAGGAACGCGTGGCTTATCTCCGTTGCCGCGTCATGTGCCGTAGTGGTCACATCAATGAACCTGCTGCTGGCGCACCTGCTGTGGCCGGTGCCTCCGGCGATACCTGTTCTTGCCAGCATCGCGCGCCTGGTGGTCGGCGATTTCATCGGCATCCTGACGCTTGCGCCTCTGGCGCTGCTGTGGATCCGTCGAAACGACCACGCCGCGTGGAGCTCGGGATTCGTCCTTCAGACAGGGGCAGCAGTCGCCTTGATGATCCTGTTGGGGCTCTACGCGCAGCACCTGCCGCTGGGCGAGGTGAACGCCAAAACATCCATACAGCTGCTGATGGCCATGCCGGTAGTGGTGATGACCTGCCTGTATGGCTGGCGCGGCGCAGCCATCGGCGTTCCATCCCTCAACCTGATCATTGGGCTGTCCACGCCCAGCCCGTATACCGGCGCTTTTGATGCAGCCGCCTTCGCAACCCAGCAGATCATGGCGACAACCGGTGTTGCGTTGCTGGTGCTGGGATCACGTATCTCTCATTACTATCATCGCTCGCGCCTGGGTGAAGTGGGCGAACGCGATGCACTCAGGCACGCGCGCAACTCTCTGGTCGCAAGCGAGCTGGACCTTCGTGAGCGCGCGCGCCATCTCAGGAAGCTGGGCGATGGTATCGACACCTCGCTTGGCGAGGTCGCAAACTGGCTCAGCGCACAAGGGCACCCATCCGTTGCCAATCGTCTCCTGCACGTGGCTTCGGTTCATTCGCGTCAGTTTCGCGAACAGACAAGCATGGTTTATCCGGCAGCATTGGAGCATCTGGGACTGTACGTTGCGCTCCAGGCAGGCGGCGTCCGCGAAGCCTGGGACCTGAGCCATCGAGTCATGCGCCCGCGCCTGGTCGGCGACCCGTGCCAGCTCGGCGTCGGCATGCAGCTGGCAGCCTACCGCGCGCTCAACGATGCGGTTTCCCTGCTGCTCAACAACGAAACAGGCCAGATCCAGGTGCGCGCGCGCTGCGGCAGGAGCGGTTCGCACCGCGGCATAGTGATGACTGTTGCATTGCTGGACGGTTACCGCGTGCTGTCACCGGAAACACGTGATGCTGCCATTGAACGCTTGGCGGGTCGTGCGATGGCGTATGGCGGGTCGGTACAGCCACGACGCAATCGGCTGAGGATTGTACTGATCGAGACGGGCGCACCGACCTCCCTCATGGCATTCCATCCTGTGAACCACAGCGCATCCGTCGACGGGGAACAGCCACAGGCCCGCGCCTGAAGCAGGACGGCACCGCAACGCCACGGCACCGTCCCGCCTGCATCACCTGCTGCTCAAGGCGTCTCTACCGACCAGATCACTTCATCGCCACTGCGGTAGCGGACCAACGAGAAGTCGCTTGCCTGGTAGACCGGGGACCGGACGGCACCGGCAGGCACGCTGATACGCTGATCGGGCATTGACACTTTCGCCGCGTTGCTGCCGGCAGGCAGCGCGAAGTAGGCCCCCCCTGCATTGCCGATGATCAGCTGCACGTTACCCACGAGGTCATTGACCTGCAGGTAGGTCACGCCATCACGCTGGAATCCATACAGCAACCACGCCGGATCCTGGCTGAGGTTCACAGCCAGCGGCGCCGACTGACCCAGTCCCGCAGTCGCCAGCGGCTTTCCGTGAAAATCCGAGGGACCTCCCGCGTAGGCGGGCACTACGGCAAGCATCATGAGTCCAGCAGCTGCACCATAACGTAGGAATCGCACAGTGACCTCCAGGTTGAAGTTGATGTCGGGAACCTCAGCGCGATACTAACCGCTTCGCGGTCGGCGTATGGCGCTCGGCGGAAACATTTACCGCGTTGGCCTAAAGTTTCCCCCGAAACCGCCGCTAATCGTCCCGAGCGCCCCTCCCTCACGTGAGCCTCCGCATGCCCGTCCCGCCACAGGTCGTTGTCGATGGCGACCTGGCCGATTCCCTTCCGCAGCGGATCCTGCTGGTGGAAAATTCACGTGCGTTTACCTGCATGCTGCGCGAAGCCATTGAACAGCGCCTGGAACTGCCGGTGGTGGTGGCCTCCACCCTGGCCGAGTCCGGCCGCCTGCTCAGCGACGAAGGAGGCTGGTTCCTGGTACTGACCGGGCTGGTGCTGGCCGACGGCGACCGCGATGCGGTGGTCGAGTTCTTCCTCGAACGTGACCTGCCTACCGTGGTGGTCAGCAGCGTCTATGACGAGGACCTGCGCAAGCGTGTCCTTCAGCAGCAGATCATCGACTACGTGCTGAAGAACACGCCGGGCAGCATCGATTACCTGGTGTGGCTGGTGCAGCGGCTGGAACGCAACCGACGCATCGCCGCGCTGGTGGTGGACGATTCGCCCTCGGCCCGCGGCTATGCCGCCGCGCTGCTGCGCATGTATGGCCATGAAGTGTTCGAGGCCGCCGATGGTGCCCAGGGGCTGGCCGCGATCGAAGCCCACCCGGCCATCCGCCTGGCAGTGGTCGACCAGGAGATGCCGGGCATGCAGGGTGTTGAATTCACCCGCCGCCTGCGCACCCTGCGTTCGCGTGACAAAGTGGCGGTGATCGGCATTTCCGGCAATACCGATGCCTCGCTGATCCCGCGCTTCCTGAAGAACGGGGCCAACGACTTCCTGCGAAAGCCTTTCTCCCGCGAGGAATTCTTCTGCCGGGTCTCGCAGAACGTGGACCAGCTGGAACTGATCGGCACGCTGCAGGATCTGGCCACCCGCGATTTCCTCACCGGCCTGCCCAACCGCCGCTGCTTCCTGGAACAGAGCCAGCGCCAGCTGCCGCAGCTGCAACTGCACGGCCAATGCGTGGCAGTGGCGATGATCGACATCGACCACTTCAAGCACATCAACGACACCTACGGCCATGAAGCCGGCGACGATGCGCTGCGCGCAGTGGCACGTGTGGTGGGCGACCATGCGCGCAGCCAGGACCTGATCGCCCGCTTCGGCGGCGAAGAGTTCTGCCTGCTGGTGCCGGACATGGAGCAGGATGCCGCCATGGCCTACTTCGAGGAGCTGCGCCAGCGTATTGCCGCGCTGGAGGTCGACATTGGCACAGCCACGCTGCGCATGACCGTCAGCATCGGCCTGTGCTGCCTGCGCCCGCAGCGCGATGCGCTGCACCGGCTGATTTCCGAGGCCGACCGCCAGCTGTACCTGGCCAAGGCGGCCGGCCGCAACCGGGTCAGCTGCACCACCGTGGCCGGTCCGCTGCGCCCGCGCGAAGCGGGGATGGCCGCCCCGCTTTGATCCAGATCAACGCCGCCTGGGCGCGGCGGTCCTACAGTCGCCCCCGACACAAGAATGAAGGGGGAGCCGGGGATGGCACTACTGGTCTGGCAGGACGATCTGAACATCGGCATCGATGTGATCGACCAGCAACATCGACGCATCGTGGACATGCTCAACCACCTGCACGTGGCCCAGGCAGGGCTGCAGACGGCGGTGGTGGCCGAAGTGATCGACGAAGTGGTGGACTACACCATGTCGCACTTCGCGTTCGAGGAAGAACTGATGGAGGAAGCCGGCTATCCGTTCTGTGCCGCGCACAAGCGGGTGCATGAGATCTTCATCAAGCGCGTGGCCGAGTATCGCCTGCGCTTCCAGGCCGGCGAAGACATCACCGACGAGCTGCGCACGATGCTTTCAAGGTGGCTGTTCAACCACATCCGTGGCGATGACCAGGCCTACGCCGAACAGGTCAAGGCGCACCTCAACCAGTTCGCCCGCGAGCATCAGAGCGGCGGTTGGCTGGGCCGCACGCTCAAGCGGATCTTTGGCTGAGCTGGGCGCGCCGCTGCAGGGCCAGCAGCGCACACAAGGTGGCCACTGCGGTCAGGCACAGGTAATAGCCGACCGCGACCAGGCCGAACCGCTCGGCCAGCCAGGTGGCCAGGTAGGGCGCAGGTGCCGCGCCGAGAATGCCCGCAAGGTTGAACGACAGTGATGCGCCGGTGTAGCGCACCTCCACCGGATAGATCTCGGCCAGGAACGTGCCACACGGTCCGTAGGTCAGGCCCATCAGGAACAGGCCCAGGCACAGGAAAGTGAACACCAGACCCGGGCTGTGCGCTTGGAACAGCGGTGCGAACAGGATGCCGAAGCCAAGGATCAACAGGCTGGCGAACACCATCGTGCGGCGCGTGCCCCAGCGGTCGCCGTAGCGCGCCGACAGCGGGATGCCAGCTGCGAAGAACAGCATCGCGCCCATCTGCATCAGCAGGAACTGTTCGCGGCTGTAGCCCAGTACCGCCGTGCCGTGGCCAAGGCTGAACACCGTCATCAGGTAGAACAGCACGAAGGTAGCGAACGCGCCCAGCGTTCCCAGCAGCATGGGCAGCCAGTGGTCACGCAGCACCGTCCACATCGGCAGGCGCACGGGGGCCTTGCGCTCCAGCGCCTGCTGGAAATCGGGGGTCTCGTGGATGTTCAGGCGCACCCACAGGCCCAGCCCGACCAGCAGCGCGCTGGCCACGAAGGGAATGCGCCAGCCCCATTGCAGGAAGTCCTGCTGGCCCAGGCAGCGCCCCAGCAGCAGGAAGATGCCGGCCGACAGCAGGAAACCCAGCGGCGCGCCCAACTGCGGGAACATGCCGTACCAGGCGCGCTTGCCCGGCGGTGCGTTCTCGGTGGCCAGCAGCACCGCTCCACCCCACTCCCCGCCCAGCCCCAGACCCTGGCCGAAGCGGCACAGCGCCAGCAGTGCAGGGGCCCACAGGCCGATCTGCGCGTGGGTGGGCAGCAGGCCGATGGCTACCGTGGACAGCCCCATGGTCAAAAGCGCCGCCACGAGTGTGGCCTTGCGACCGATGCGATCACCGAAATGGCCGAAGACGGCCGAGCCCACCGGGCGCGCGATGAAGGCCACCGCAAAGGTCGCCAGCGACTGCAGGAGAGCCGCCTGGTCGCTGCTTTCCGGGAAGAACAGGTGCGGGAACACCAGCACCGCTGCGGTGGCGTAGATGTAGAAGTCGAAGAACTCGATGGTGGTGCCGATCAGGCTGGCCAGCAGGATACGGCTGGGAGAATTCACGGGCGGTGCGGCGGCAGTGATCGAGGACATCGGCAAGGCGTGGAAGGCGGACCGACCGATTCTGCCACGCGCGGGCGGCCTGCCGGGACGATGGTTTCAGCCGACACCGATGCCAACGGAATTTTTCTGCGGGGTGGTTACGCTGCGCCACCGGTCCCCGCATGGATGCTTCGCCGATGGCCCCTGTGGTTGCGTTGCGCTGGTCCGATTCACCACAGGTACCGCGTACGGTGGCCTGGCTGGTTGTGGTGCTGCTGCATGCCTTGCTGGGCGCATGGCTGTGGCAGAGCGGCCGGCTTGATCCGCTGGCGAGGGATGAAGACCGCATTGGCCTGCGCTGGTTGCCGCCGGTGCCACGGCCCGTGGATGACCGTGTCGCACCTGAGACTGCTTCCGCCGCGCCACCTGCCGCGCGTCCGACCAGCCACGCGGTACGCGCCGAAACGTCTCCGGAACTGGCGGAAAGCGACATTCCAGCGGAGACCATGCCCCTGCGGCTGGGCCTGCCGGCCGACGGCATCGCCGGCGGTGATGGCATCACGGCGTGGGGCGTCGCACCGAAGCTGATCGGCCGCCGCGAGGTACACGCTGCGTTCGCGCCCCGGCGCCACCACTTCCGCATCCGCAGGACCATGACGCCCGAGCAGATCGTGCAGGGGGCAGCGCAGTTGCTGGGGACCTGGCCACCAGGCTACATCGTCGATCCCTGCGCGCTGGGCAGGCAGGACATGGAATACTTCCAGGGCGCGGTGGAGGAGATGGACCGGCAGGCGCTGCGCGAAGCGGTGCGGGTGGTGAGCGAACGCTGCCGGTAGCGTCAAGCTTGCTCGACTGCTTTTCGCGGAGAGCGGCCGAGCATGGGCTCGGCTCTACAGAAAAGCGGAGAGCGGCCGAGCATGGGCTCGGCTCTACAGAAAAGCGGAGAGCGGCCGAGCATGGGCTCGGCTCTACAGAAAAGCGGAGAGCAGCCGAG
>NZ_JBNNHG010000077.1:10936-11028 GCF_050268705.1 Stenotrophomonas sp. NPDC077659
AGCATGGGCTCGGCTCTACAGAAAAGCGGAGAGCAGCCGAGCATGGGCTCGGCTCTACAGGAAAGCGGAGAGCAGCCGAGCATGGGCTCGGC
>NZ_JBNNHG010000077.1:11125-11192 GCF_050268705.1 Stenotrophomonas sp. NPDC077659
GGCTCTACAGGAAAGCGGAGAGCAGCCGAGCATGGGCTCGGCTCTACAGGAAAGCGGAGAGCAGCCG
>NZ_JBNNHG010000077.1:11289-16822 GCF_050268705.1 Stenotrophomonas sp. NPDC077659
CCGAGCAAGCTCGGCTCTACCAACCCGGCAGCGCCGGGCCATGCCCGGCGACGCTACAGCTGGATCCAGGTCGCCTTGATCTCGCTGTACTTGTCGAACGCATGCAGCGATTTGTCACGACCATTGCCCGACTGCTTGTACCCCCCAAACGGTGCGGTCATGTCGCCGCCATCCCAGCCATTGACCCACACACTGCCCGCGCGCAGTTGCCGCGACACACGATGCGCGCGGCCCAGATCGCGCGTCCACAGGCCGGCCGCCAGGCCATAACGGCTGTCATTGGCCAAACGCACTGCCTCGGCTTCGCCATCGAACCCCAGCACGGCCAGCACCGGCCCGAACACCTCTTCGCGGGCCAACGCCTGCTCCGGACGCACCTGGTCGAATACGGTGGGCTGCACGTAACAGCCGCCCTCCTCCACGGCTGCCCGCTGCCCGCCCAGCAGCAGGCGCGCGCCGTCACCCTCGGCGCGCGCGATATCGGCCAGCACCTTGTCCACGTGCGCAGCGTCGACCAGCGCCCCCATCGGCGCATCCGCCTCCAACGGATGGCGCGGCTGCATGCGACGCCCATACGCCACGACCTGGTGCACGAAATCGTCGCGGATCGAACGCTCCACCAGCAACCGCGAACCGGCCGTACAGACCTCGCCCTGGTTGAAAAAGATGCCCTGCGCCACGCCCCTGGCCGCCGCATCCAGATCCGGCGCGTCGGCAAAGACCAGATGCGGGCTTTTGCCACCGCACTCCAGCCAGACCCGCTTGAGGTTGGATCGGCCGGCGTACTGCAGCAGCTTCGCACCGGTCGCGGTGGAGCCGGTAAAGGCCAGAACATCCACATCCATGTGCAGCGCCAGTGGCTCGCCCACGAACATGCCCTGACCGGGCAGTACGTTCAGCACGCCATCGGGCAACCCGGCCTCGGCTGCCAGCGCCGCCAGCCGCAGCGCGCTCAACGGTGAGCGCTCGGAAGGCTTGAGTACCACCGAGTTGCCCATCGCCAGCGCCGGCGCGATCTTCCAGCAGGCCATCAGCAACGGAAAGTTCCACGGCACGATGGCGGCCACCACGCCGGCCGGCTCGCGACTGACAAGGCCCAGTTCGTGCGGGCCGGTCGGCGCGATCCCGCCATACAGCTTGTCCACTGCCTCGGCTGTCCAGTGCAGGCAGCGGACCACGCCGGCCAGATCGATGCGCCGCGCGTCACGCACCGGCTTGCCCATGTCCAGGGTTTCCAGAAGCGCCAGTTCGTCGGCATGCGTTTCCACCAGCGCGGCAAGTGCCTGCAGTACGCGCTTGCGGTGCACGGGCGTGGCCTGCGACCAGTGCCCGGCATCGAAGGCACGGCGCGCCGCAGCCACCGCGCGTTGCACGTCCTGAGCATCGCAGTCGGCCACCGGGCCCAGCACGCGGCCATCGATGGGGCTGATGCAGTCAACGCGGGCACCACTGGCGGCGTCCACATAGCGGCCATCGATGAAGGCCTGTGCGGGAATGGGCAGTTGGCTGGCCAAGGCCTGCCAATGGGCGCGATCGGGAAAGTCAGCCATGTCCGGCTCCCTGTGGAGATCACCCCGGTTATATCGGTGCGGCCGCGACTCCCACGTGATCGGCTGCGCTGCGTGCCCGCCGGGCACGGCCCGGTGCTACCCCACTGCCACCGCTGCGCTACAGTCGCTGCATCGGACCCGACGGAGGTGGCATGAAACACCCGGCGATCGACCCGCACACCCTGGCGACCCAGCGTCCCGAGTCGCTGGACGCGTACTGGATGCCGTTCACCGCCAACCGCCAGTTCAAGGGCGCACCCCGCATGCTGGTCCGCGCCGAGGGCATGCACTACGAGGACGTCGACGGGCGCAGCATCCTCGACGGCGCCGCCGGCCTCTGGTGCTGCAACGCCGGCCACGCGCGCCCGCGCATCGTCCAGGCCATCGCCGAACAGGCGGCCACGCTGGATTACGCTCCGGCCTTCCAGATGGGCTCGCCCCCCGCGTTCGCGCTGGCACAGCGGTTGGCGGCGCTGGCACCGGCCGGGCTGAACCATGTGTTCTTCACCAGCTCCGGCTCGGAGGCAGTGGATACCGCGATGAAGATCGTGCTGGCCCATCATCGCCTGCGCGGCGAGGGCCAGCGCACCCGCTTCATCAGCCGCGAAAAGGCCTACCACGGGGTCGGCTTCGGCGGCATGGCACTGGGTGGCCTGCCCAACAACCGCCGGCAGTTCGGCCTGCAGCTTGGCGGCGTGGACTACCTGCGCCACACCCTGGACCTGGAGCGCAACGCGTTCAGCAAGGGCCTGCCGCGCCACGGCGCCGAGCTGGCCGATGATCTGGAGCGGCTGCTCGCCCTGCACGATGCTTCGACGATCGCAGCCGTGTTCGTCGAGCCGGTGGCAGGTTCCGCCGGGGTGATCCTACCCTCCCCCGGCTACCTGCAGCGGCTGCGTGAAATCTGCGACCAGCACGGCATCCTGCTGGTGTTCGACGAAGTCATCACGGGATTTGGCCGGGTCGGCATGCCCTTCGCCGCACAACGCTTCGGGGTCACCCCGGACCTGCTGACCTTCGCCAAGGGCGTCAGCAACGGTGCAGTGCCGCTGGGCGGCGTGCTGGTGGGCGATGCCGTGCACGCCAGCTTCATGCAGGGTCCGGCGCAGGCCATCGAACTGTTCCATGGCTATACCTATTCCGGCCACCCGCTGGCCTGCGCCGCCGCGCTGGCCACCCTGGACATCCACGCCGAGGAGCGGCTGTTCGAGCGCGCCATTGAGCTGGGCGAGTATTGGCAGGAGCGCTTGCACGCCCTGCAGGGCCTGCCCAACGTGGTGGACATCCGCAATTTCGGCCTGGTGGGCGCGGTCGAACTGGCGCCACGCCGCGATGCCATAGGCGCCCGTGGCCATGAGGTCTACCGGCGCTGCTTCCACGATGGCCGGCTGCTGGTGCGCTGCACCGGCGACATCATTGCCCTCTCGCCGCCCCTGATCGTGGACAAGACGCAGATCGACCAGATCACCGGCATCCTGGGGGAAATGATCCAGGCCACCGCATGAGGCCAGGCGGGCGGCGGCGAGCAGGTACAATGGTCGGTTCCGCTCCTGACTGTTGCCGTGCCCATGGACATCGTCGTCAAAGAAGAACTGAAGGCCTATATCGATCCGCTGACCGCGGACGAACATGACGCGCTGGAGCGCAGCATTCTGGCCGAGGGCTGCCGCGATGCGCTGGTGCTGTGGGGCAATGTGCTGGTCGACGGCCACAACCGCTTCGGCATCTGCCAGAAGCACGGCCTGCCGTTCAACACCGTGCAGAACACTCGCTTCCAGAGCATGGAAGATGTGCATCTGTGGATGATCGAGCAGCACCTGGGCCGCCGCAGCGTCTCCGATTTCCAGCGCGGTGTGCTGGCCCTGCGCAAGCGCGACATCCTTTCCGCCCGCAGGCAGGTGGAACAGGCGCAGCTGCAGCGCGAGAGTGACGGCACCGCTGAACCGGCCGACGATGCGGGCGAAGACAGCCCGCCGTGGGAACCGGCACCGAAGGTCAGCCGCGCCGAACTGGCGCGCGAAGCCAAGTTGAGCACCAGCCAGGTCGGCATGATCGAGCGTATCCACGCCCAGGCAGCCGCCGAGGTGGTGGAAGCGGTGAAGGCCGGGGTGATTTCGATCAGCGCGGCTGCCGCCGTGGCCGACCTGCCTGAAGAAGAGCAGCGCGCGGCTGCTGCTGGTGGCAAGGACGAGCTGAAGCAGGCCGCCAGGCGCGTGCGCGAATCCAAGCGCAAGCCGCGTGCGCCCAAGCCTGAGCCGGCCGAGATGGATTTCGAGGAGCCGAGCGAGGACGAGGTCGCCAGCCGCGATGCCGAAGTGCTGTCCGCGCTGGAACAGCTGGGCGAGGACGCACCGGCCCTGCGCCGCCGCGTGGTGGCACTGACCCGCGAGAATGACACCTTGCGCGCACAGTTGGCCGCACTGCGCAGGCAGCTCGAAACGCTGTAACCACGCCGCCGGGCATGGCCCGGCGCTACCGATGGGAAGACGCGCCGCTGTAGAGCCGAGCCTACGCTCGGCTGTTCTGCACCCGGGCAAAGGCAGCCGAGCGTGGGCTCGGCTCTACAGATGGGCGTCACCGTACTGCCGGTAGACTGCAGCCATGACGTCTACCATCGATCCCCGCCGCGCGCAGCTGCGGCGCCTGAAAACCCTCGCCCTTGGCCTGCTGCTGTTGATGCTGGCCGGGTTCGCGGTCAGCCACTGGCAGGGCGAACGCGGTGGCTGGGCCTGGGTTTCGGCCTTCTGCGAGGCCGCCGCCGTCGGTGCACTGGCCGACTGGTTCGCGGTGGTGGCACTGTTCCGGCGACCGATGGGCCTGCCTATTCCACATACGGCCATCATCCCGCGCAGCAAGGCACGCATCGGCGACAGCCTGGCCCTGTTCGTGCGCGACCAGTTCCTGGAACCAAGCGTGCTGCTGGCCAAGCTGCAGGTGTTCGACCCGGCCAGCCGCCTGGGCAGCTGGCTGGCCGATCCCGCGCGCTCGCGGATGCTGGCCGACATGGCCCGCGGCTGGGCGCTGCAGGCACTGGATTTCTTTGACGAAGGCGCGGTCCGGCGGCAGCTGCACAGCTTCGTGGTGCAGCAGCTGCGGCAATGGAATGCAGCAGCTACCGCCGGGGAGCTGCTGGCCCTGCTGACCGCCGATGGCCGCCACCAGCGCGTGCTGGACGAAGGCCTGCAGCGGCTGGGCCGCTGGCTGGAACAGCCGGAAGTGAAGGAGCGTGCCTCGCAGCTGATCGTGCGTTACATCCAGCGCGAGTGGCCGACGTTGTCCAGTACCGTCAACTGGGTCAAGCCCATCGATGAGATCGGCGACAGCCTGGCCGAGCGCCTGGCGCGGGCGGTGCTGGAAGAGCTGCAGCAGGTGCTGGCCGAGCCGCAGCACCCGTTGCGGCAGGATTACGAGACCTGGCTGGGCAACTACGTGCAGCGCCTGCGCGAGGACCCGGCACTGGCCGAGCGCATCGAGCAGCTGAAGCAGGAAATGATCGACCACCCCGCCCTGCAGGAATACGTGCAAGGGCTGTGGGCGCGCATCCATGCCAGCCTGCGCGCGGACCTGCAGCGCGGGGATTCGGCACTGGTGGGTCACCTGCAGCGCAGCCTGGCATCTCTGGGCGCGACCCTGCAGGCCGATCCGGCGCTGCGCGAAGCGCTGAACCAGCATCTGCTGGAAGGCGCGCAGCGGCTGACCGAGCGCCTGCGCGAGGGAGTGACCACGCATATCGCGCAGACCGTGAAGGGCTGGGACGAGCGCCACCTGGTGGAGCAGCTGGAATTGAGCGTGGGCCGCGACCTGCAGTTCATCCGGTTCAACGGCACGCTGGTGGGCGGATTGATCGGCGTGCTGCTGCATGCGGCAACGGTGCTGTTCAGATTCTGAGCGGGTTTTCCAGCAGGGCTGCGCCCTGCACCCGCCGAAACAACGTCAACGTCAACGTCAACGTCAAAAGCCTGCATTCCGTGGGTTGGCGGGGT
>NZ_JBNNHG010000078.1:0-16641 GCF_050268705.1 Stenotrophomonas sp. NPDC077659
GTGTCGGATTGCGGCGTCCCCGCAATCCGACACCGCCCCGCCAGACAAACAGAAACCCAGAGCCGACGCTCCTGCAGTTGTAGTTGCAGTTGCTCCGGCTCCGGCCTCTGTGGGCGCCGGGCTGCAGGCCCGGCACCCACCCCGGAAGCTCAACAGCAGCGACCGCCGTTGCGACCGCCGTACCGCGCTTCCTGTCGCTCGCGGAAGAACGTCTTGTAATCCATCGGTTGCTGGTCCGGATGCTTCTCCAGCATGTGCCGGACGTAGTTGTCGTAGTCCGGAATCCCACAGCACAGCCGTGCGGTCTGCACCAGACGCCGCCAGATGCGGCGGTGCGCCTGGTACTGGCCGACGGGAACCAGTTGCGTGCTCATTACAGATCCACCATTTCGTGTGGCTTCAACGCCACGTACGGGGTCTCGCGGTCAGTTCGCTGCGGGTTGCGGCGCGCCGCCAGGATGGTCTTGAGGGAATACGCCAGCACTGCAGCGACCACCAGCAGGAACAGGGCGGTCAGGCCGGTGTTGACGTAGGCATTGACCACGATCTGCTGCATCTGCGCCACCGACTTGGCCGGCGCGGTGATGGTGTCGCTGGCGATGGCCGCCTGGAACTTGTGTGCCTGCGCCAGGAAGCCCTGTGCCGGGTTGCTGTCGAAGATCTTGATGAAGCCGGCGTAGGTGGTGCAGATCAGCAGCCACACGGCCGGAACCGCGGTCACCCACGCATAGCGGTCACGCTTCATCTTGAACAGCACCACCGTGCCCAGCATCAGCGCGATGCCGGCCAGCATCTGGTTGGAGATGCCGAACAGCGGCCACAGCGTCTGGATGCCGCCGAACGGATCGACCACGCCGGTGTACAGCAGGTAGCCCCACAGTGCCACGCAACCAGCGGTGCCGATGATGTTGGCCGTCCACGATTCGGTCTTCTTCAGCGCTGGCACGAAGTTGCCCAGCAGGTCCTGCAGCATGAAGCGACCCGCACGGGTACCGGCATCGACCGCGGTCAGGATGAACAGTGCTTCGAACAGGATGGCGAAGTGGTACCAGAACGCCATCATCGCGTCGCTGCTGCTCGGGATCGCTTCGTGCAGGATCTGCGCGATACCCACCGCCAGCGTCGGTGCGCCACCGGCACGGTGCAGGATGGTCGGTTCACCGATGGCCGCTGCTGTGGCAGTCAGCTGTTCGGGGCTGATGGTGAAGCCCCAGGTGTTGGTGATGAAGTGCGCCGCCGACGCCGCGTCGGCACCGATCACCGCCGCCGGGCTGTTCATCGCGAAGTAGATGCCCGGATCGATGATCGAGGCCGCCACCAGCGCCATCACCGCCACGAACGATTCCATCAGCATGCCGCCGTAGCCGATGTAGCGCATGTGCGCTTCATTGGCCAGCAGCTTGGGCGTGGTGCCCGAGGAAATCAGCGCATGGAAGCCGGACACCGCGCCGCAGGCGATGGTGATGAACAGGAACGGGAACATCCCGCCCTTCCACACCGGGCCATCGCCGCTGGCGGCGAACTGGGTCAGCGCCGGCATCTTCAGTTCCGGCATCACCACCAGGATGCCGATGGCCAGGGCGATGATCGTGCCGATCTTCAGGAAGGTGGACAGGTAGTCGCGCGGGGCCAGCAGCAGCCACACCGGCAGCACCGAGGCGACGAAGCCGTAACCGATCAGCATCCAGGTGATCTGGGTGCCGGTGAAGGTGAAGGCCGGGCCCCAGGTCGGGTCGGCCGCCACCTTGCCGCCGAACCAGATCGCAGCCAGCAGCAGGATCAGCCCGACCACCGAGATCTCGCCGATCTTTCCGGGGCGGATGTAGCGCATGTAGACACCCATCAGGATCGCGATGGGCATCGTCGCGATCACCGTGAACATGCCCCACGGACTTTCTGCCAGTGCCTTGACCACCACCATCGCCAGCACGGCCAGGATGATGATCATGATGAGGAAGGCGCCGAACAGGGCGATGGTGCCGGGCACCTGGCCCATCTCCTCACGCACCAGGTCACCCAGTGAACGGCCATTGCGGCGGCTGGACAGGAACAGGACCATGAAGTCCTGCACCGCGCCGGCCAGCACCACGCCGACCACCAGCCACAGCAGGCCGGGCAGGTAGCCCATCTGCGCGGCCAGCACCGGGCCGACCAGCGGGCCGGCGCCGGCGATGGCGGCGAAGTGGTGGCCAAACAGCACGTGCTTGTTGGTCGGGACGTAGTCCAGGCCATCGTTGTTGATCACCGCCGGGGTCGCCCGGGTCGGGTCGAGCTGCATCACCTTGTTGGCGATGAACAGGCTGTAGAAGCGGTAGGCCACCAGGTACAGCGACACCGCTGCGACCACGATCCACAGGGCGTTGATGTGTTCACCGCGGCGCAGGGCGACGGTGCCCAGGCAGAACGCGCCCAGCAGGGCGAGGGCCGCCCAGCCTATTTTGGAAAACCCTTTCATGAGGTGCTCTCTCCCGGAAAGATGTTCAAAGGGTCCCGCGTGACCTGTGCACGGTCAATGTGTGTGGGACTTTTCTGCGGTAGTACTTTGGTCGAACAACGCAGGTGCCGCCGCGCGGCGGACATGACGCCCCGCGAACACCAGTCATGGAACAATCGGTTGCGGTGCCGCCCATTGGCGTTGCGACGTGCGGCATCCATCTTCAGGGCATCCATCCAACAGGAGTCGCCATGAGCTTTCCCGAACCGGTCCGCGTGCAGCGCACCATCCGTGGCATGCCCACCTCCGACGGTGCCGGCGTGCGCCTGACCCGCGTCATCGGCGGCCCGACGCTGCCTGACCTGGACCCCTTCCTGCTGCTGGATGAATTCGGTACCGACCGCGCCGAGGACTACATCGCCGGCTTCCCGGAGCATCCTCACCGTGGCTTCGAGACTGTCACCTACATGCTCGACGGACGCATGCGCCATCGCGACAACCACGGCAACGAAGGCCTGCTGACCCCGGGCAGCGTGCAGTGGATGACCGCTGGCCGCGGCCTGGTCCATTCGGAAATGCCGGAGCAGGAAAGCGGGCAGATGCGCGGTTTCCAGCTGTGGGTCAACCTGCCGGCGCGCGACAAGATGACCGACCCCAAGTACCAGGAATTCGCGCCCGAGCGCATTCCGGTGGTGCAGCCGGCGGCGGGCGTGGAGGTGAAGGTGATCGCCGGTACCGTCGATGGCACGGCCGGCCCGATCACGCAGCCGGCCACCGATCCGCTGTACCTGGACATCCGCCTGGAAGCGGACCGCGCCTGGACCTACACGCTGCCCCCAGGGCACAACGCGTTTGCCTACGTGTTCGAGGGCGGGGTGACGGTAGGCGAGCAGGACGCCGCGCGGGACGTGGCGCGCCAGGAACTGGCGGTGCTGGGCGGTGGCGAGCAGCTGCACCTCTCGGCTGGCCGCGAAGGCGCGCGCCTGATCCTGGTGGCGGGCCGCCCGCTGCGCGAGCCGGTCATGCGCCATGGCCCGTTCGTGATGAACACCCGGCAGGAACTGATGCAGGCCTTCGTCGATTTCCAGGAAGGCCGGTTCTGAGGGGTAGCGCCGGGCCATGCCCGGCGGCTGTCTCATCCCGGCGCGGATACGCCCGGTCGCCGGGCACGGCCCGGCGCAACCGTTCAATGTTGACATGCGGGGATGCTGCCAGGCAGTCATCCCCATGTTCACTCAGCGTCCGTCGGCCACGGCCGAGGGGGTCAGGTTCATGCCCTGCGCCAACTGCTGCAGGCTGCCCAGCTCCTGGGTACTGCCGGGGTACAGCGCGATCTGCGCGTAACGCCCCTTGTCCAGCTTGACCACGGTGATGCGCCGTTCGGCATAGCCCGGTGGCTCCTGACCGCCCAGGTCAGGCTGGTACCAGTACATCGATTCACCGCCGAAGCTGCCTTTTTCCTGGCGCAGCGAACGGGTCAGCGGGATGCCCGGGTCGCGCTGGCTGAGCATCAGGCTCAGCACCTCGCGGCCATCTTCGGTAGCGGCGCGGCACACCACGAAACCCGACTGTGACTGCTCCTGCCACTGCAGGCCGCTGTTGGCCGGCAGCGATGGGCACTGGACCGGAGCCTGCGCGGCGGCCTGGGTGGCCACCAGCAGCAGGCTCGACAACACAACAGGCGCGAACTTCATGCATCCCCCCAAGGTGGCGTGTCGTAGGACGCCGCCGGGACTGCCGGCGGCCGTGGCATCCCATCCCCGGATGCCGTGCCGTCCGCAGGTGTACGGACGATCACGCCGACCTTAACGGAACGTGAGCGATCGCACAAATTGCGGTTACAGCCGTAACCATCACAGGGGGTAGAGTCGACCGTTGGTCGACTGCGGTCAACCGCGATGCCATCCGCCTCAGTACTGCGGCAGCGGAATGAATTCCTTGTCGTCGCCCGGAATCGTGCCGAAGCGGCCGGCTTCCCAATCGTGCTTGGCCTGCTCGATGCGCTCCTTCGAACTGGACACGAAGTTCCACCACAGGTGACGCGGGCCATCCAGCGGCTCGCCGCCGAACAGCATCGCCTTCACCGGTGTCTTGGCGCGCAGGCGGCCAATGGCGCCTGCCTCGGGGATGACCAGGTGCTGGGCCGGGATGTCCACGCCATCCAGCTGGGCCTGGCCTTCCAGGATGTACAACGCACGTTCGCGATGGCCGTTGTCGATGTCGATCTCCGCGTCCGGGTCGAGGTCGATGGCCACGTTGAGCGTGTCGGCGAATACCTTCACCGGCGATTCCTCGCCGTAAGCGCGGCCTGCGATTACGCGCAGCCACGCACCGTTGCGGCGCTGCTCGGGCAGGGTGGCGGCGGCGTGGTGGTAGAACGCCGGTTCAATTTCCTCGTGCGACTTCGGCAATGCCACCCAGGTCTGCATGCCATGGATCGGGTTGTCATGGTCGCGGTCCGGCGGCGGCGTACGTTCGGAATGGGCAATGCCGCGGCCGGCGGTCATCCAGTTCACATCACCGGGGCGGATGACCTGGTCGGAGCCCAGCGTATCGCGGTGGCCGATGGCGCCTGACCACAGGTAGGTGACGGTGGCCAGGCCGATATGCGGGTGCGGGCGCACGTCGATGGCGGTGCCGGGGTGCATGATGGCCGGCCCCATCTGGTCGACGAACACGAACGAGCCGATGCTGCGGGCCTGCAGGGTGGGCACGGCGCGACGCACTTCCAGGCCGCCGATATCGTGGACGCGCGGGGCGATGATGGTGGTCATGCGGGCGTTCTCGCTGGCAGGGATCAGGTGGTCAGCATCGCATGCAGCTGTGACGGGGACATGCCCCGTATGGGTAACAGGTTGTTCCAGCCAACGGCGCAGCCCCTCGTGGCTGTGTTGGTTGGTAGAGTCGACTGTTAGTCGACTGGCCCTGCGGTTGGACGGGCGGGTGGGCTGCGCTGGCCGCCTGATCCCCCAACTGTCCAAGTTTAGGGGGTCACTTCAGGGATGGGTTTACGGCGTCCCCGCAACCCGACACCGCCCCGCCCAACAAACAGAAAAGCCAGAGCCGCTTTGGCTCTGGCTTCTGCTCTTGCTCTGGCTGTCGCCGTTGATCCAGCGGGTGCCGGGCCGCAGGCCCGGCCGATCAACTCACACCACCGGTTCACGCAGGGCGGGGTTGTCCCAGCCTGGGCGCGGGGCGAAACGGTCGCCGTGGCGCTGCTGCAGCGCCTTCAGCCGTTCGATGATCGCGTCGGCACCCACCGCACGGATGTGCTGGATCGGACCACCGCGGAACGGCGCAAACCCCGTACCGAAGATCACGCCCGCATCCAGCAGGTCCGCATCGGCCACCACACCTTCGTGCAGGCAGGCCACCGCTTCGTTCAACAGCGGCAGGATCAACCGGTCTTCCAGATCCGCCGGGGCCTGGTAGTCGCGTGCCACGTCCGGCTTCTTCGGTTTGCCGTTTTCCCAGGTGTAGATGCCTTGCCCGTCTTTCTTGCCGCGCTTGGCCGGGTCGACGGACTGCAGCGCCGCCGGAATCTGCAGGCCCAGGAAGGGAGCCAGCTCGCGGCCCACACCTGCGGCCACGTCCAGGCCCACCGTGTCGATCAGCTCGATAGGGCCCATCGGCATGCCGAACTTCACCGCCGCCTTGTCGATCACCGGGCCCGGAATGCCCTCGGCATACGCGGTGGCCGCTTCCAGCATGTATGGGAACAGCACGCGGTTGACCAGGAAGCCCGGGCTGCCGGCCACCGGCACCGGGAACTTGCCCAGCGCCTTGCAGAAGGCGGCCAGGCGGCGCTCGGTCTCCGGCGCCATGCCGTCGTGGTGGATGATCTCCACCAACGGCATCTGCGCCACCGGGTTGAAGTAGTGCAGACCGGCGAACTGGGCCGGGCGCTGGATATGGTCGCGCAGTTCCACCAGCGGAATCGACGAGGTGTTGGTGGTCAGCAGCGCGTCCAGCTTCATCTTCGGTTCCAGCGTCTGGTACAGCGCACGCTTGGCTTCCGGGTTCTCGATGATCGCCTCGATGACCAGGTCGGCCTCGGCCACGCCGTGGCCCTCCAGGTCGGCACGCAGGCGCGCGGCCACCGCCGGGCGCTTGCTCTCGTCGCGCACTTTCTTGGCGAACAGCGCCTGCGCGCGTTCCATGGCCGGGTCGATGAAACGCTGCTCGCGGTCCTGCAGCGTGACCTCGAAGCCCTTGTAGGCCGCCCAGGCGGCGATGTCGCCGCCCATCACGCCAGCGCCCACCACATGCACGTGGCGGATGCCGGAATCACCGCTGCCCAGGCCTTTCAGGCGCTCGGTCAGGAAGAAGATGCGGATCAGGTTGCGTGCGGTCGGGGTGCTGGCCAGCTTGACCACGGCGCGGCGCTCGGCGTCCAGGCGTGCCTGCACCGGCTTGCCGCCGGTGCGCTGCCAGGTGCTGATCAGCGCGTACGGCGCCGGGTACTGGTCCTTTTTCGCCTTGCGCGCGACCTGCTTGACCATCTGCGGGGCCAGCAGCGTGCGCGCCAGCCAGGTGTTGGTGGCCCAGGCGGTCGCGCGCTGCTTGAACGGGCGGGTGGTGCCGGACAGGGCCAGCGCCACGGCGGTATCGAGCACCACCGCCGGTGCCACCACCTTGTCGACCAGGCCGATGCCACGGGCGGCCGAGGCCGACAGGGTGCGCCCGGTCAGCATCATGTCCATCGCTGCCGGGGCGCCCACCAGCTGCGGCAGGCGCGCGCTGCCGCCCCAGCCAGGGAAGATGCCCAGCTGGGTCTCCGGCAGGCCGATGCGGGTGCTGCTGTCATTGGAGGCCACGCGGTAGCGGCAGGCCAGCGCCAGCTCGGTGCCGCCGCCCAGGCAATGGCCGTGGATGGCCGCCACGGTGGGGCAGGGCAGTTCGGCCAGCTTCTGGTAGGTGGACTGGCCGCGGCGGATCGCGTCGTTTACGGTGCCGCGGCGGTCGAACTCCTGGAATTCCTTCAGGTCCGCCCCGGCGATGAAGCCGGCTTTCTTCAGTGACTGGATGACCACGCCCTTGGGCGGGTCCAGGGCAATGCGCTCGAGCAGGTCGCCCAGCTCCAGCAGCACGTCCTGCGACATCGCGTTGACACTGCTGTCCTGACGATCCAGTGACAGCACGACCACGCCGTCATCGCGGATCTCGGGGTGCCAGTGGCTGAAGCGGAGACCATCGAAGCCTGAGAGCATGGACGTTCCATCCGGTTGTGTATGGAGAAGCGGCTATGATCCAGAGGTTGTTTCCCCCGCGTCAAATCCCTATAGCTGGGGAGTGGCGACCCTGGATCCATGGCCCCGGACCGGAACGCTAGCGGAACGGTGGTTAAAAGCTGGTGCGGCGCCAGGTGATCGGCGACTGAACTTTTCCCGGGATTGGCAGTCTCATTGCCCGACGTCGGTTGGGCTGACAGGAGTGCGGCCCCTCATGGCCGATGTTGAAACACCACAGGAGCTGGATCTGGAACTGGTCCGGCGCGTGCAGCGCGGCGAGAGCGCGGCCTTCGATGTCCTGGTACGCAAGTACCAGCACCGGGTCGTCGGTCTGGTCGGTCGCTACATCGCCGACTGGAGCGAATGTCAGGACGTCGCACAGGACACGTTCATCCGCGCCTACCGCGCGATTGGAAGTTTCCGGGGCGATGCCCAGTTCTCCACCTGGTTGCATCGGATCGCCGTGAACACTGCCAAAAATCATCTGGCTTCACACAACCGACGCCCGCCGACCGATGATGTCGACATCGGCGACGCCGAGCAGTTCGATACCGGGACCCGCCTGCGCGACACCGACACGCCAGAACGCGAGTTGATGCGCCAGGAACTGGAACAGACGGTGATGAAGGCCGTCAACGCGCTGCCGGAAGAACTCCGGTCGGCGATCACCCTGCGCGAGGTGGAAGGCCTGAGTTACGAGGATATCGCGCAGAAGATGGGGTGCCCGATCGGCACCGTGCGGTCCCGGATCTTCCGGGCGCGCGAGGCGATCGACACTGAACTCCGGCCGCTGCTGGACATCGGCAGCGCCACCCGCGAGAAGAGCCGCGTATGACCCACAGTCCGTTGAACGAATCGCAGAATCACCAATCCCCCGCCGGGCAGCGCCTGGACCAGCGCCACCGCGAACAGCTGTCGGCCCTGGTCGATGGCGAACTTGGTGCCGATGAGGCGCGTTTCCTGCTGCGCCGCATGGAGCACGACCCGGAACTGTCCGGCTGCCAGGAGCGCTGGCAGCTGCTCGGCGATGTGATGCGTGGCCAGGTCTCGCTGCTGGCGCCGGCCGGCTTCGGCGCGGCCGTGGCTTCCGCCATTGCCGCCGAACCGGTGCCGCAGGCCGAACCGCGCCGGCAGATACGCCGCAGCGGCTGGCGCGCCTGGGGCGGTGGTGCCGCGCTGGCGGCCTCGGTCGCTGCCGTGGCGCTGTTCATGGGGGGCGAAACGCTGAAGGATGCCGGCCCTGCCGAGGCGCCGCCGCAGGTGGTGGCCAGCCAGGCCGAACTGGCGCCTGCACCCGGGCAGAGCCCGGTCACTGAAGCCTCGGCCGACACGGCGGCGATGGCCGTGGCAGCGGCCCCGGCCGTGGCGATGGCGGCCAGCCGCCGCCAGGATGCCCGCCGCGCCAGCGCGACCCGCAGCCAGCAGGCCGCACGCGTGGCCCAGCGTGACGATGCGCCGCCGCGTGCGGTGGCCAGCGCGCAGCCGGTGTTGACCCCGAGCGTGCCGGCCGGCAGCGTCCGTCACCTGCCGTTTGCTGATGTCGGCAGCCTGCAGGCGCGGCCGTGGCCGAAATCCAGCCTGGCCCCGGTCGCCGGGGGGGCCCTCAATGCCAGCTTCCCGGCCTCGTCCGGCGGCGCGGCGTTCTACCCGTTCGAGCCGCGCCTGCAGGAAGAACTGCCTGTGCTGCCGCGCCCGCGCGACTGACGCGTGCGGGCCCATGCCCCGCCCACGGCGGGGCCCTCCTTTCCCTCTCCATCCCGATCCGGAGGTTGCCGTCCGATGACTCCCCGACTTCGCACGCAGGCCATGAGCCTGCTGGCTCTGACCCTGCCGCTGGTGGCATGCGCCCAGCCCGCCGCGCCCGTCGCCGCACCGCAGGCCGCCGCCGCTGCCGCGCCACGTGCGCCGGCACAGCCGCTGGTCAGTGGCCTGCCTGATTTCACCGCCCTGGTCGAACAGGTCGGCCCCGGCGTGGTCAACGTCGATGTCACGATCGTCCGCAACAACCGCCAGGCCTCGCGCGGCCCCATGGGTGGCGACGACGACATGCCTGAATTCTTCCGCCGCTTCTTCGGTCCTGATTTCCCGATGCCGGGACAGGGCCAGGGGGGCCAGGACGGCGGCCCCAGCATCAAGGGCCGTGGCATGGGCTCGGGCTTCATCATCTCTCCCGATGGCTACGTGCTGACCAATTACCACGTGGTGGCCGACGCCAGCGAGGTGAAGGTCAAGCTGGGCGACAGCCGCGAGTTCACCGCCAAGGTGGTCGGCAGCGACCAGCAGTACGACGTGGCCCTGCTGAAGATCGACGGCAAGAACCTGCCGACCGTGCGCGTGGGCGATTCCAACACCCTCAAGCCGGGTCAGTGGGTTGTCGCAATCGGCTCGCCGTTCGGCCTCGATCATTCGGTCACCGCCGGCGTGGTCAGCGCATTGGGGCGCAGCACCGGTGGTCCGGACCAGCGTTACGTGCCCTTCATCCAGACCGACGTGGCGATCAACCAGGGCAATTCCGGTGGCCCGCTGCTGAACACCCGCGGTGAAGTGGTTGGCATCAACTCGCAGATCTACTCCGCTTCCGGCGGCTACATGGGCATCAGTTTCTCGATCCCGATCGATCTGGCGATGAGTGCGGTGGAGCAGATCAAGAAGACAGGCAAGGTCACCCGTGGCCAGCTGGGCGCGGTGGTCGAGCCGATTGATTCGCTGAAGGCCCAGGGCCTGGGCCTGCCGGACAGCCGTGGCGCGCTGGTCAACCAGATCGTGCCCGGCAGCGCTGCGGCCAAGGCGGGCGTGCAGCTGGGCGATGTCATCCGCTCGGTCAACGGCAGCACGGTCAACACCTGGTCCGACCTGCCGCCGCTGATCGGCGCGATGGCGCCGGGCAGCAAGGTTAACCTCGTCGTGTACCGCGACGGCAAGCCGCGTGAGCTCAGCGCCACCCTGACCGCGCTGACCGAGGATGGCCAGAACAGCGCGCGCGGCCCGTCCTCCGCCAACGCCGATGACGCCCCGCAGGCCGGTGCCAACGCCCTGCTGGGCCTGGACGTGACCGAGCTGACCGCGCCGCAGCGCAAGCAGCTGGGCCTGGAGCCGGGCGAGGGCGTGCGGATCACCGGGGTCAATGGCGAGGGTGCCCGTGACGCCGGCCTGGCCCCGGGCATGGTCGTCCTGCGCGTCGGCAACACCCCGGTCGGCAGCGTGCAGGCGCTCAACCGCGCGCTGTCCGGCTACAAGAAGGGCGATGTGGTCCTGCTGCTGGTCCGTGCCAGCAGCGGCAACAGCGCCTTCGTGGCGGTCAAGGCCGGCCCGTAAGGCCTTAACGGCCGCCCCCCCCCCGGCGGCCCTGTCACTGCCCCCGAAGCCCCGCCACGGCGGGGCTTCGGCCATTCCGGGCCCGGCCCGATCAGGCCGCTTTCGCGGCAGGGCCCCGGGCATGCGATAATCGACCGTTACCCTGACGACGCCGCGCGCCGCCGCCACCTATGCCTTCTGATTCGATGCGGAACATCCGCAACTTCTCCATCATTGCCCACGTCGACCACGGCAAGTCCACGCTGGCCGACCGTATCATCCAGCTTTGCGGCGGCCTGCAGGCCCGCGAGATGGAAGCGCAGGTGCTCGACTCCAACCCGATCGAGCGCGAGCGTGGCATCACCATCAAGGCCCAGTCGGTCTCGCTGCCGTACCTGGCCAAGGATGGGCAGACCTACCACCTGAACTTCATCGACACTCCCGGCCACGTCGACTTCTCCTATGAAGTCAGCCGTTCGCTGGCCGCCTGCGAAGGTGCGCTGCTGGTGGTCGATGCCGCCCAGGGCGTGGAAGCGCAGTCGGTGGCCAACTGCTACACCGCCGTCGAGCAGGGCCTGGAAGTGGTGCCGGTGATCAACAAGATCGACCTGCCCACCGCCGACATCGAGCGCGCCAAGGCCGAGATCGAGGCCGTCATCGGCATCGATGCCGCCGATGCCGTGCCGGTCAGCGCCAAGACCGGCCTGAACGTGCAGGACGTGCTGGAAGCCATCGTGCACCGCATTCCGCCGCCGCAGCCGCGCGACACCGATAAGCTGCAGGCGCTGATCATCGACTCCTGGTTCGACAACTACCTGGGCGTGGTCTCGCTGGTGCGCGTCATGCAGGGCCAGATCAAGGCCGGCGACAAGCTGCAGGTCATGTCCACCGGCCGTACCCACCAGGTCGACAACGTCGGCGTGTTCACGCCCAAGCGCAAGGTGCTGCCGGCGCTGCGTGCCGGTGAGGTGGGCTGGGTCACCGCCAGCATCAAGGATGTCCACGGCGCACCGGTGGGTGACACGCTTACCTTGGCCGCCGATCCGGCACCGAAGCCGCTGCCGGGCTTCCAGGAAATGCAGCCGCGCGTGTTCGCCGGCCTTTTCCCGGTCGACGCCGAGGACTATCCCGACCTGCGCGAAGCGCTGGACAAGCTGCGCCTGAACGACGCCGCGCTGCGCTTCGAGCCGGAAAGCTCCGAAGCAATGGGCTTCGGCTTCCGTTGCGGCTTCCTCGGCATGCTGCACATGGAAATCGTGCAGGAACGCCTGGAGCGCGAATACAACCTGGACCTGATCAGTACCGCACCGACGGTGGTGTATGAAGTCCTCAAGACCGACGGCACCATCATCAGCATGGACAACCCGGCCAAGCTGCCACCGGACAACCATGTCGAAGAGATCCGCGAGCCGATCATCCGCGCCAACGTACTCACCCCCGAGGAGTACATCGGCAACATCATCAAGCTGTGCGAGGAAAAGCGCGGCAGCCAGATCGGCATCAACTACCTGGGCAGCCAGGTGCAGATCAGCTACGAGTTGCCGATGGCCGAGGTGGTGCTGGACTTCTTCGACAAGCTGAAGTCGGTCAGCCGAGGCTATGCCTCGCTGGACTACCACTTCGTGCGCTTCGATGCCGGCCCGTTCGTGCGCGTGGACGTGCTGATCAACGGTGACAAGGTCGATGCCCTGTCGCTGATCGTGCACCGCAGCCATGCCGACCGCCGCGGCCGCGAGCTGTGCGAGAAGATGAAGGACCTGATCCCGCGCCAGCAGTTCGACGTGGCCATCCAGGCCGCCGTCGGCTCGCAGATCATCGCCCGCACCACGGTCAAGGCCATGCGCAAGAACGTGCTGGCCAAGTGCTATGGTGGCGACGTCTCGCGCAAGAAGAAGCTTCTGGAAAAGCAGAAGGAAGGCAAGAAGCGCATGAAGCAGGTCGGCCGCGTGGAGATTCCGCAGGAAGCCTTCCTGGCCGTGCTGCAGATGGACAACAAGTAAGCCCGCAGCGGCCCTTTCGGGGCCGTTCGTCCGGTGACGTTGCAAAGGACCCTGAATGAAATTGTTTGAGATCCTCCTGGTCGTACTGACCCTGGCCTCCGGCCTGATCCTGCTGGCCGACAAGCTGTACCTGGCCAAGCGCCGTGCCCAGCGCGCGGGCCTGCTGGATACCGAGCCGGTGCTGGTGGACTACTCACGCGCGTTCTTCCCGGTGCTGGTGGTGGTGCTGATCGTACGCAGCTTCATCGCCGAGCCATACAAGATCCCGTCCAGCTCGATGATGCCGAACCTGCTGATCGGCGATTTCATCCTGGTCAACAAGTTCTCCTACGGCCTGCGCCTGCCCATCACCAACACCAAGTTCGTCCCGTTCGGCGAGCCGGCACGGGGTGACGTGGTGGTGTTCCACTTCCCCGGCCACGGCGACAACGATCCGGCCAAGGGCGAGAACTTCATCAAGCGCGTCATCGGCGTGCCGGGTGACACGGTGGTCTTCGAAGGCGACAGCGTCATCCTCAATGGCGAGCCGCTGAAGTACGACAACAAGGGCATCTACGCCGGCGACAAGGGCCAGGGCGAGGGCGCCAACCTGCTGGTCGAGCACCTGCCGGGCCGCACCCACACCGTGCTGGAGACCGACTACCCGCGCGGCCAGGGCCAGTGGACGGTGCCGGCTGGCAAATACCTGGTGATGGGCGACAATCGCGACAACAGCGATGACGGCCGCTTCTGGGGGCTGCTGCCGGAAGAGAACCTGCGCGGCCGTGCTTTCCTGATCTGGCTCAACTGCCAGGGCTGGTTCTGCAAGGATGGCTTCCAGCCGTCGCGGATCGGCTCGGGCATCAACTGACTTCACATTCCACGCGTATCTGGGGAGAACGCAATGAAGACGATGAACACGCAGCGCGGCATGACCTTGACCTCCTTCCTGGTGGTCCTGATCGTGGTGGGTTTCTTCCTCTACATCGGCATGAAGCTGTTCCCGATGTACCAGGAGTACTACGCCGTGCGCTCGGCAATGAAGAGCCTGGCCAACGAGCCCGGCGTGGGCACCATGGCCCCGGCGCAGATCCAGGATCTGTTCTTCAAGCGCCTGTACATCAACTACTCGGACAACGTGAAGCCGTCCAACGTCAAGTTCAACCGCCGTGACAACGGCTGGACCCTCAACGTCAACTACGAAGTGCGTCGCCCGCTGGTGGGCAACCTCGACGTGGTCGGCAAGTTCGAATCATCCCAGGACCTCGTTCGTAGCGGTGCCCAGTAAATTCATCCAACGTAGTGACCTGATCGGTCACGCTTTCAGCGATCCAGCCCTGCTCAAGCAGGCGCTGACCCATCGCAGTGCCGGCGCGCCGCACAACGAGCGCCTGGAATTCCTCGGCGACAGCATCGTCAACATGATGGTCGCCCAGGCGCTGTACCAGCGCTGGCCCAAGGCCGACGAGGGCGCCATGACCCGCGCCCGCGCCGAACTGGTGCGTGAAGGCGCCCTGGCCGTGATCGCCCGCACGCTGGAGCTGGGCGAGCGGCTGACCTTGGGCGCCGGCGAAATGAAATCCGGCGGCCACCGTCGCGACTCGATCCTGGCCGACGCCCTCGAAGCGGTGGTGGCCGCGATCTACCTGGATGCGGGCTTCGAGACCTGCCGGACGGTGGTGATGCCCTGGTTCGCGGCCTCGATGGAGGCCCTGCCGGCCACCGGCCGGCCGGAGAAGGACCCCAAGACCCGCCTGCAGGAATGGTTGCAGGGCCGACAGAAGGCGTTGCCGCAGTACGAACTGGTGTCAGAATCCGGTGACGACCACGCCAAGCACTTCCGGGTACGCTGCAACGTCGCCGACCCTGCCGCCAGCACCGAGGGTGAAGGCCCCTCGCGCCGGCTTGCCGAACAACAAGCGGCTGCTGCCGTCCTAGAACAACTGGATTCCAAGTGAGCGAACAAACCCCCCATCATTGCGGCAGCGTGGCCGTCATCGGCCGCCCCATCGTGGGCAAGTCGACCCTGACCAATGCCCTGGTCGGCGCCAAGGTCAGCATCGTGTCCAACCGCCCGCAGACCACGCGCCATCGCCTGCTGGGCATCGCTACCTACCCGGAAGGCCAGCTGGTGCTGGTCGACACCCCCGGCCTGCACAAGGTGCAGAAGCGGGCGATGAACCGGGTGATGAACCGCGCCGCGCGTGGCTCGCTGGAAGGCGTCGACGCCGGTCTGCTGGTGATCGAAGCCGGCCGTTGGGACGAAGAGGACAGCCTGGCCTTCAACGTGCTGCGCGACGCCGGCATCCCGGTGGTGCTGGTGGTCAACAAGATCGACCGCCTGAAGGACAAGGGCGCGCTGCTGCCGTTCCTGCAGCAGGTGACCGAAGGCCGTGATTTCTCGGCCGTGCACCCCATTTCCGCGCAGAAGCGCAACGGCCTGGAAGCACTCGTCCGCGACGTGCTGGCCCTGCTGCCCGAAGCCCCGCCGATGTTCGGCGAGGACGAGATCACCGACCGCAGCCAGCGCTTCCTGGCCGGCGAGCTGGTGCGTGAACAGCTGATGCGCCAGTTGGGCGAAGAGTTGCCGTACGCCACCACGGTGGAGATCGAGCGCTTCACCGAAGACGGCAACCTGCTGCGCATCGGTGCGGTCATCTGGGTCGAGCGCGAGGGCCAGAAGGCCATCGTGATCGGCAAGGGCGGCGCCCGCCTGAAGGAGATCGGCGCCAAGTCCCGCCTGCAGATGGAACGTCTGTTCGGCGCCAAGGTGTTCCTGGAAACCTGGGTGCGCGTGCGTGAAGGCTGGTCCGATGACGAGGCCGCACTGAAGGCCTTCGGTTACGAATAAGCCACGGCGGTCGCTTCGATGCTGATCGAGGACGACACCGGGTTCGTGCTGCATGCACGGGCCTACCGCGAGACCAGCCTGCTGGTCGAAGTCCTGAGTGCCCAGCACGGCCGCATCGGCCTGCTGGCGCGCGGGGTGTCCACGGCCAAGGGCCAGGTGCTGCGTGCGGCCCTGCAACCGCTGCAATGGATACGCTTCAGTGCCCTGCAGCGCGGCGAACTGGCCCAGCTGCGCGGTGCCGAGGCCTTGGACGCAGCCCCGCGCCTGGTCGGCCAGGCGATGCTGGCCGGTTTCTACCTGAGTGAACTGACCCTGCGCCTGGCCCCGCGCCAGGACCCGCTGCCGGACCTGTACCTGGCCTATGGCGAGGCGCGTGCGCGGTTGGCCGTGGGCGCTGGGCTGGCCTGGACGCTGCGGCGTTTCGAACGTGAGCTGCTGGCCGCGCTGGGACTGGGGTTCGAGCTGGACACGGCCAGTGACGGCCAGCCGGTGGACCCGGCCGCGCGCTATGAACTGGACCCGCAGGAAGGGCCGCAACGGCTGCTGAGCGAGCGCGGCGGTGAGGGCCGGGCGGCGGCCACGGGCTCGGCGCTGCTGGCCCTGGCGGCCGACGAAGAGCCGGATGCGGCAGAACTCGCCAGCCTGCGCCTGCCGATGCGCCGCGTGCTGGCCCATCACCTGGGGGCCAGGGGCCTGAAATCCTGGGAACTGCTCGAGCAGCTCACGCCCCGGCGGTAGAAGAGGGGGCGGCAGGGCTTGCAGCCCTGCACCCGCTCACGTCAACGTCAAAAGCTGGGTATCCGTGGGTTGGCGGGGTGGGTCCGGTTGAGGGGGACGCTGCAAGTACGTCCA
>NZ_JBNNHG010000079.1:0-16344 GCF_050268705.1 Stenotrophomonas sp. NPDC077659
TGCTGGCCCGACTGGCCGAGCTGGGTGCCAACGGCGTGGGCGAGCTGGATGGCGACCGCGCTGAAGCCCATCTTGCGGAAGTACTCGTGCAGCTCCTGGCCACGGCCGGCCGGGGCGGCAAACTCGACGAACTCGAAGCCGTCGATGCCCATCGGGTTTTCGAAGGTGGTGACCTGCATGCCGGGGTTCGGGTGCGAGGCGGTCGGGACTGCGGTGTTCATGGCGGGGCTCCGAATCGGTACCGCATCGGTACAAACCAGGTGCGGGCTGGGGTGGACCCGGCGAGAATGCAGGGTCCGGACATACCCCTTATAGTTACACTTGAAACCACCAGCAAGGTGCACCGCAGCATGAGCCCAGCCGACCCCGCCTCCACCCGCGTGCGCGCCTCGCACGTCCTGCTCGACCTGGAACAGTTCCTGCCGTATCGGCTGAGCGTGCTGTCCAACCGCGTGAGCGGCAACATCGCCAAGCTCTATGGCGACCGTTACGGCCTGGCCATCCCCGAGTGGCGGGTGATCACCATCCTGGCGCTGTACCCGGGTTCGTCGGCCAGTGAGGTTTCCGACCGCACGGCGATGGACAAGGTGGCGGTCAGCCGGGCGGTGGCGCGGCTGCTCGAGCGCGGCTTCATCAAGCGCGAGACCCACGGCGATGACCGCCGCCGCTCGGTGCTGGCGTTGTCTGCGGCGGGTTTCGAGGTGTACGAGACCATCGCGCCACTGGTGATCGAGATCACCCGCAAGCTGATGTCGGTGCTGAGCGAGGAGGAAGAACAGCTGCTGGAAAAGCTGATCCTGCGGCTGGCGGGCGACGGCCTGGAGCGGATGGGCGAAGGGGTCTGAGGGGCGGTGGCCTGTAGATCCACGCCACGCGTGGATGACGTTGCCTGCGATGCGCGGCATGTCGTGGGCAACCCTGCGAGGGCACATTGGGCGGTCGATGAAGACAATGGGTGCATGCGGCTGGATATTCGCCGACGAACGGCACTCGGGCCTTGCGCGTCACTAACTGTCGGCTTTGCCGCCTGATGTTTCGGGATCGGCCCGGTAGCATCGTTCAGGACAGGCCAGGCCTATCAAACCACTCGAATCGAGTGGCTCTGCCTATTGGACGAACACCCCAACCGGAGCGAGGTTGGGCGCGCAGCGGAGCACCGCTGCCGGGGTTGGAAAGCCCGTTGATCAGAGCGATCTCGCCTTTTCAACCACGATGCCAAGGAATCCCGCCATGTCCCGATCCACCCGCCGCAAGCTTCCGGCGCCCGCCCCTGCCCTGAATCACGAGGCTGACCTGCAGCGCATCGATGAGGCGCTGGCCACCGTGGAATCCATCGCCGACGTCTGGTTCGAACATCATCGACTGAAGCCCTGCCCGCCGGGGTTCCTGCTGTCGCTGAACCGGCTGCGTGATTTCACCAGCTTCGCCAAGGCCTACGCGACCGCGTTGCGGGTCGTACGCGAGTAGATCCACGCCATGCGTGGATGACGCTCACCCGACAGGGTCAGAGCCCTTTCCTGCGGAAAGAGACCCGACCCCGGCTCACCACAGTAGATCCACGCCATGCGTGGATGACGCTCACCCGACAGGGTCAGAGTCCTTTCCCGCGGAAAGAGACCCGACCCCGCTGCTCAGCTCAAATGCTTGCGACGCGCATGAATCCACGGCACGGCCAGCGCGGCGATCGCGCCCCCGGCAAAGCCCAGCGACGCGGCAACCGTGGCCGCCTCGATCGCCCCCGGCAACGCCAGCGCGGCGGCCACCAGCAGCAGGGATGGCAGGCCCACGAAAGTGCCCAGGAAGAAGGTCCAGCGCGGTGACCAGGTGTTGAGCTGAAGCAGGCTGACCGGCTGCCAGGTCTCGGAGGCGGCGTCTTCGGCGATCTTGGCCACCACCTTGCCCAGGTCCACTTCCGGCACCAGCCGGCCCGGCCGGGCGGCGGCGATGGCTTCGGCCACGGCTTCCACGGGCGGGAAGCTGGCCGGCCACGCCATGGGCGCAGCCACGCCATAGGCCGTCAACAGCGGCACGCTCAGCCACGGCGCCAGCAGCGGGCGCACCCTGCGCCGGCCATGCACGCACCAGATCTGTGCCACACCATGCGCGGTCACGCTGTACAGCGCCAGCTCGCCCGGCGGCGGGTAGCCGAGCATGGTCACGCGGGCGGCCAGGCTGTCCTGGTCCATCGCGCGCAGGAACCCGGGGCGGCTGCGCCCTTCCTGCATCCACGCCAGGCCCAGCGCGCCGACCAGGCAGGCGTCGGCTACATCCTTGCTGCCTGCGGTGGCGCGTTCGTCTGCCGCCAGGTACCACGCCAGTGATTTCGGTTCGGATACGTCGTCCATGCCCCAGCGGCTGTCATCACCCAACACATGACGTACCGGCAGGCGGGCCGGCGCGGTCTCGCCGCGTTCGCCGGTCTGCAGGAAGGGCAGTACGCCCTGCACGAAGCTGGGCAGGTCGATCGCACGCAGGCCGTTGCCTTGCCACTCCTGCGGCAGCAGGCCCCCCAGCAGGCCCTCGGTGGCCAGGCGATCCAGGCGGGATTTCTGTTCGACCAGCTTCTGCACCGCGCCGTTCAGCACGACGTTGTCCGGCAGGGCGATCTGCGGCAGGCGATGGCGCGGCGGTGCCAGCTCCACGCTGTCCTGGCCGGTGCCCGCATCATCCAGCAGGGCATCCTGCGGCGGCAGGCTCACCCCGTCGGGGGCGGCGGCGCTGGTCGCATCGGGCAGGCGTTGGGCGTGGTCGCTGTGCATGGGCGCTCCGGGTGGAACAGCCGACGATTCTGTCGACTGAAGTCCTTGCCGTTAGCGGCCATGGGGTGGGTTTCTGTAGTCGTCGAGCGACCCGGCATTGAGCAGTCGAGCATGCCGGGCAGTCGAGCATGGCTTGACTCTACAAAGGCAGGGCAGCCGGGGTCAGCGCTGGGGCGCCCACTTCTGCAGGAAAGCCATGAACTTTGCGCGGTTGTAACCTTTGCCTTCGTTCTTGGCCTTTTCCAGTTCGCCGGTGAACTGCGACTGCAGCAGGGTGCCGTCCGAATCGAGCACGAACAGGTGCGGGTAGCCCTTGACCTGCGGATATTGCGCGAGGAACGCCGTGTTCTCGTTCTCTTCGCTGTAGTTCACTTTCATCCACACGTAGTTGGCATCGCGGAAACGACGGATTTCGGCATCGCCTTCCACGAACTGGTCCATCAGATGGCACCAGGGGCACCACTCGCCGCCCACGTCCAGGATGATGTGCTTGTTGCCACGCTGGGCTTCGACTTTGGCCGTTTCCAGATCGGCGGCCGGGTCGCGTGCTGGGTCGAAGCTGGCATTGAGCCCGGCAATGGCGGCGATGTCGGCCGCCGCCGGGGTGTTGCCCGACGCCACCGGCGCGCTGGGGTCAGCGGCCGGTGGCTCGGTGGGACGGGTATCCAGCGGCTGCGTCGGTTCGGCCGGTGCCGGCGGCGGTTGCTGGGAACAGGCGCTGATCAGCGCCGCACACACCACTGCCATCACTGCACTGCCGAACGTTGTACGCATGCCCACTGCCCTCTGTTTACTTGACGCCGTGCATCAGCTTGTTGATCAGCGGGGCGATCAGGAACAGCACCACGCCGGAGCCGATCAGGGCCCAGAACCCGAAGGTATACCCCTTCAGCGCCGATTCGATCGTCATGCCGCCTTCACCGGACACCGCGCCGGCGAAGATGCCCGACAGGTTGTTGCCGATGCCGGTCGACAGGAACCAGCCGCCCATGCCGAAGCCGACCAGGCGCACCGGGGCCAGTTTGGTCACCATCGACAGGCCGATCGGCGACAGGCACAGCTCGCCCACCGACTGGATGACGTAGACCATGAACAGGGTCCAGAACGGAATCTTGCCGTCCACGACCATCTGCGACAGGGCATACATCAGCAGGGCGAAGGCCGCGCCGTTGAACAGCAGGCCCAGGCCGAACTTGCGCGGGATGGACGGATTGGCGCTGCCCATCGCCACCCAGATCCAGGCGATGATCGGGGCCAGGGTGATGATGGCCACCGAGTTGACTGACTGGAACCACGCGGTCGGGAAGGTCCAATCACCCAGTTGGCGGTTGACGATGTTTTCGGCCAGGAAGGTGAAGGAGCTGCCGGCCTGTTCGAAGAACATCCAGAACATCACGTTGAAGGCGAAGATGATCAGCATGGCGATCACGCGGTCGCGCTGCACCTTGCCCTCGCGGATGCCTTCCACCAGCAGCAGGATGGCCAGCGCGGTGAACATCGCGCCCAGGATCCAGGCCAGTGCAGCCGCGCCCGTGGCCAGCAGGAAGTAGGAGACCGGAATGGCGACAACCGCGCCGACCAGCACCTTGACGATCGGGCCGAAACCTTCGGCGCCGACCGGCGGCGCGCCGATGCCGTTCAGGCCGGCGCGACCGATGTAGAACCACACCAGCGAGATCAGCATGCCCACGCCGGAGGCGATGAACACCACCTTGTAGGACGGCATCGCGTCGGTACCGAAGACCTTGCGGGCCAGGTACTCGGTCAGTACCGGGGCGATCATCGCGCCGATGTTGATGCCCATGTAGAAGATGGTGAAGCCCGAGTCGCGGCGCTCATCCTTCAGGCCGTACAGCTTGCCGACCATGGTGGAGATGTTCGGCTTGAACAGGCCGTTGCCGACGATGATCGTGGCCAGGCCGAGCTTGAAGATGTGCTCCTGCGGCAGCGAAATCATGAACAGGCCGGCGGCCATGATGACCGCGCCGGTCAGGATCGAACGCTGGTAGCCCAACACCCGGTCGGCCACGTAGCCACCGAAGATCGCCGCGGCGTACACCAGGGCCAGGTAGGCACCGTAGATGCGGCTGGCGTCGCCTTCACCGGAAGCGCTGCCGTTGTAGAACTGGGCGACGATGTACAGCACCAAGG
Source organism: Stenotrophomonas sp. NPDC077659 (assembly GCF_050268705.1). NCBI lineage: Bacteria > Pseudomonadati > Pseudomonadota > Gammaproteobacteria > Lysobacterales > Lysobacteraceae > Stenotrophomonas > Stenotrophomonas sp. NPDC077659. Next base: position 4,911 of record NZ_JBNNHG010000079.1, read on the forward strand.
CCCAGCGGATGCCGTAGAACGCAAAGCGCTCCCAGAACTCGGTCATGAACAGCATCCACAGCGGGCGCGGGTGGCCCATCGTGGTCTTGAATTCCGGCACGGCCGGCTCTGGGGTGTTCGCAGTGGCGTTTAGGCTCATGCGGATTTCCTGGTTCGGTGGATGGGCGGCACATCCGATGTGCGCTGGAGCAACGCGCGAGGATCACCGACTTGTGGCGTTCACGTCAAATACACGCCGTTCGAGGAATGTCATGGCCTGCTCGCTGAACTTGCACCTGAAACGATCCAGTATGCGGCCAAGGGCCTTGCTGAATGGGGCTCAGGCCGGATCGGCCATTGGCCCTGCCTGCAGGCTGGTGCGTACCTGGAACAGTTCGGGGAAGAAGGTCAGTTCCAGTGCCTGTCGCAAAAAGCCCACTCCGGACGAGCCGCCGGTACCGCGCTTGAAGCCGATCACCCGCATCACCGTGCGCATATGGCGGAAGCGCCACAGCTGGAAGGCGGTTTCCAGGTCCACCAGGTCCTCGCACAGCGAGTACTCGCGCCAGTAGCGGTCGGTGTCCTGGTAGATGCGGGCGAACACCGGCTGCAGGCTGTCATCGGACACATGCGGCTGGGTCCAGTCGCGGTCGCGGTAGAGATCGGGGATGGCATGGCCGAAGCGGGCCAGGTACTTCAGGAATTCCTCGTACAGGCTGGGCGCTTCCAGCACGCTGCGCAGCTGCGCCTGGCCGTCCACGTCGTACTCGAACACCTGCAGCATCTGCGCGTTCTTGTTGCCCAGCAGGAACTCGATGTAGCGGTACTGCAGCGACTGGAAGCCAGAGGACGGGCCGAGCACATCGCGGAAGCCCATGTACTCGGACGGAGTCAGCGTTTCCAGCACCGACCACTGCTCGGTCAGCTGGCGCAGCACCTGCTTGCTGCGCGCCAGCACCTTGCGGCACTGCCAGACCTCATCGCGCTGCAGGAAGCCGATCGCCGCACGCAGTTCGTGGCCCAGCAGCTTCAGCCACAGCTCCGAGGTCTGGTGCTGGATGATGAACAGCATCTCGTCGTGGTGCGGCGGATTGGACAGCGGCTGCTGGGCGGTCAGCAGCTGGTCCAGCCGGAGATAGCCGCCGTAGGTCAGGCGCCCGTGCAGGTCGGTATGGATGCCGGCTTCGAGATCGCGTTGGTTGTTGTCGACGGACATGGGCGGGACCAGATCAGGGGCGGCAAGGGTAGCGCGTTGCCGCCGCGCTGGCAGCGGCGCCCACCGTACCTGGGCGTGCGGTGGCCCGTGGAGCCAGCCGGAACCCCCCGGCTGCGCGTGGAACCGTTTGTGCCGTTGCGCCGGCAGTCAGCCAAAGGCGTATTCTGATGCTTTGCAGCAACGACTGAATACGTTGTTGTTATTGGCCCCCGAGCCGTCGCCAGGGGTACAAAGGGGAATCCCCGTGTTGCGCCGCAGGAAGGCTATTTCGTACGCAATCCTTAACATGGCGATTCATATCATTTGTAACTTCTCTGTCGAAGGTGCAGTACGCAATGACGGTAGCCGCCGAGTTCAAGATCGAATACCTGCAGTACCTGGACGCGGACGGCACGCTCGTCCGTGACGACCTGCCCGCCTCCCTGAAGGATCCGGCTGTCCTGGTGCCGCTGTTCAAGCAGATGCTGTACGTGCGCACGTTCGACAGCAAGTCCATCGCGCTGCAGCGCACCGGCAAGCTGGGCACCTACGCCGCCTGCCTGGGCCACGAGGCCGCGCACGTCGGCATCGGCGCGGCGATGAAGGCCGGCGACGTGTTCGCACCCAGCTACCGCGAGTACGGTGCCATGTTCATGCGTGGCGTGCGCCCGTACGACGTGCTGATGTACTGGGGCGGCGACGAGCGCGGCAACGACTACACCGGCAACGCAGTGAAGGACTTCCCGTTCTGCGTGCCGATCTCCACCCAGTGCCTGCACGCTGCCGGCGCTGCGCTGAAGTTCAAGCTCAACAACGAGCCGCAGATCGCGGTGGCGGTGTGCGGCGATGGCGGCAGCTCCAAGACCGACTTCTATGCCGCGCTCAATTCGGCCGGTGCCTACAAGCTCCCGCTGATCCTGTGCATCGTCAACAACGGCTGGGCGATCTCGGTGCCGCGCTCGGCCCAGACCGGTGCCGAAACCCTGGCCCAGAAGGGTCTGGCCGGCGGCCTGCACTGCCTGCAGGTGGACGGCAACGACCTGATCGCCGTGCTGGCCGCGATGGAACAGGCACGCGAACGCGGCCTGGCCGGCGAAGGCGGCACCGTGCTGGAACTGATGACCTACCGCCTGTCCGACCACACCACCGCCGACGACGCGCGCCGTTACCGCGACGACGCCGAGGTGAAGGACGCCTGGACCCGTGAGCCGATGCTGCGCCTGCGCAGGTACCTCATCGCCAACGGCGTGTGGAGCGACGACGAAGAAAAGACCTGGGTCGAGCAGTGCGCGGCCAGGGTGGATGAGGAAGTGAACCAGTATCTCAACACCCCGGTGCAGCCGGTCGAGGCCATGTTCGATTACCTGTATGCCGATCCGCCGGCGGACCTGCTGGCCCAGCGCGCGGCCGCCATTGCCCTGGAGCAGCGCCATGGATGACATCAAGACGGGCGCATCCGCTTCCCCGGCCAATGCCGCCGACAGCGCCGCTGTCGCCGGTGGAGATATTGCAATGACCGCTACCCCCATCACCCTGATCGAAGCCATCACCCAGGCGCTGGCCTGGGAGCTGGAACACGACCCGTCGGTGCTGGTGCTGGGCGAGGACGTGGGCGTCAACGGCGGCGTATTCCGCGCCACCGCCGGCCTGCAGCAGCGCTTCGGTTCGCAGCGCATCCTCGACACCCCGCTGGATGAAACCACCATCGCCGGCCTGACCGTCGGCCTGGCCGCACAGGGCATGAAGCCGGTGGCCGAAGCCCAGTTCGACGGCTTCGTCTACCCGATGGTCGACCACATCATCTGCCACGCCGCGCGCCTGCGCACCCGTACCCGTGGCCGCCTGCACTGCCCGATGGTGCTGCGCGTGCCGTGGGGCGGTGGCATCCGCGCGCCGGAACACCACAGCGAAGCCAACGAATCGATCTTCACCAACGTGCCGGGCCTGCGCGTGGTGCTGCCGTCCAGCCCGCAGCGTGCCTACGGCCTGCTGCTGGCCGCCATGCGCGATCCCGACCCGGTGATCTACATGGAGCCCAAGCGCATCTACCGCCAGTACAAGGAAGTGGTCGTCAACGACGGCGAAGCCCTGCCGCTGGATGTGTGCTTCGTGCTGCGCGATGGCACCGACGTGACCTTGGTGGCCTGGGGCGCACAGGTGAAGGAAGCGCTGGAAGCGGCCGACAAGCTGGCCGGCGAAGGCATCAGTGCCGAAGTCATCGACGTGGCCACGCTGCGTCCTCTGGATTTCGCCACCATCGCCGAATCGGTGGCCAAGACCGGCCGCTGCGTGGTCGTGCAGGAAGCCCCGAAGACCGCGGGCTTCGGCGCCGAGATCGCCGCGCGCCTGGCCGAGGAATCGCTGTATGACCTGCTGGCCCCGGTCGAGCGCGTCACCGGCTACGACACCCACATTCCGCTGTTCCGCCTGGAAATGAAGTACCTGCCCAGCGTGGACCGGATCGTGACCGCGGCCAAGCGCGCGGTGGCGGCGGGCTGACATGCGGGCCCGCCTCCTTGGGGCTTACCGCAGCCAGTATTCCAATCCGCTCCGGTTCCGCATCGGCCAGATCGTCGAAGTCGGTGTACGTGACGAGGAATGGCCGGCGTTTGCCTGGGTACGCACCAACGATGGGCGCGCTGGATGGGCGCCCATCGCCTGGCTGCAGCTGCTGGATGAAGGTCGCGCCGAAGCCCTGCGCGACTACGACGCCCGCGAGCTGGATGTGGAAAACGGCGAGATGGTGAAGCTGCATCACGAACATGGTGGGTGGTGGTGGTCCGAGCGCGCGAATGGCGCGACGGGCTGGCTGCCGGCCCGCGAACTGGAACTGCTGGAAGAGAACTGCACATGAGCCAGACCAAGAATTTCAACCTGCCCGACCTGGGTGAAGGCCTGCCGGACGCGACCATCGTCGAGTGGTTCGTCAAGGAAGGCGACGTGATCAAGCTGGACGCGCCGCTGGTGTCGATGGAGACCGCCAAGGCCGTGGTGGAAGTACCCTCGCCGGTGTCCGGCACGGTGCTGAAGCTGTCCGGTGCCGCCGGCGACATCATCCCGACCGGCGCGGTGCTGGCCAGCTTCGAGATCGACCCGAACCTGCCGCAGCGCGCCGATGGCCAGGACACCGGCCACAGCCACGGGCATGCCCCGGCTGCCCCGAACCCGCCGCCGCTGCCCGCTGCTGCTGCCCCAGTGCCGGCCGCCGCCGAAGAAAAGGCCGAGCGCGATGACGCCGGCACCGTGGTCGGCGCGATGCAGAGCTCCAATGCCGTGCACACCGAACAGGCGCTGGCCGTCGGTGGGGTCAAGGCCGTGCCGGCGGTGCGTGCCACCGCGCGCAAGCTGGGCGTGGATCTGGCCCGCGTGCGCGCCACCGGCGCCGATGGCGCGGTGACCATGGCCGACGTCAAGCAGGCGGCAGCCGATGGCAGCGCCAAGCTGGGCGCTGCCCAGGCACCCGTTGCGGCCGCCGCGTACGCTGCACAGGCCCCGGCCCAGGTGGCCGCGCCGGTGCAGAGCGAAGCCCGCACCCCGCTGTCTGCCACGGGCAAGCCGATGCGTACCCAGCCGCCGGGCGTGGTTGCCAAGGGCCAGCCGGAACCGCTGAAGGGCGTGCGCCGCAACATGGCACGGGTGATGGCCGACGCACACAGCAAGGTCGTGCCGACCACGCTGAACGACGACGCTGACATCCACGCCTGGCTGCCGGGCAACGACGTCACCGCCCGCCTGGTGCGTGCCATCGTGGTCGCCGCGCAGAAGGTGCCGGCGATGAATGCGTGGTTCGACGGCGACGCGCTGACCCGTACCCTGCACGCACAGGTGGACATCGGCATTGCCGTGGACACTGACGACGGGCTTTTCGTACCGGCCCTGCGCAATGCCGACATGCTCGATGCCCGTGGCATCCGCGAAGGCGTCAACCGCCTGCGCGAACAGGTGGAAGCCCGTTCCATCGCCGCCTCGGAACTGAGCGGCTACACCATCTCGCTGTCCAACTTCGGCATGTTTGCCGGCCGCTACGCGACCCCGGTCGTGGTGCCGCCGTGCGTGGCCATCATCGGTGCCGGCCGTGCCCGCCACCAGATGACCCCGGTGATGGGCGGCGTGGAAGCGCACAAGGTGATCCCGCTGTCGGTGACCTTCGACCACCGCGCGGCCACCGGCGGTGAAGCAGCCCGCTTCCTGCGCGCGATGATGGACGACCTGGCACTGGCGAACTGATCCACCGCCCAGGCCGGTAACCGCAGAAGGCTGCGATCCTCCGGGATCGCAGCCTTTTCTTCATCCGCGCGCCGGCTTCCCGGTTCCGCATCCCCGGTGGAGAAACCGGCATTGCCGCCCTGCCGTGGTGCCTCGCCTTCATTGGCGCTGATGCGAAACGGGACCGAACCGGCTGCCCGGCCGCCTTGGCCGCAGCGAGCGTCTTTTCCGGCTCCTGGTCGCTGCCCTGGCAGACCACCCGGCGTTGCTCACTCTCCCAGATGGGCAGGCGTACGGGACACATCGAGGTGCTGCACGCGCACCCCGTCTTCCGATTCCAGCGTCACGATCCAGTGCACCGGCGTGGGTGGCGCGGTAACCCGCTGGTCTGCCGGCAGCGGCGGTGGCGACTGCAGGCTGCAGTAGAAAGCGGCCTTGATGGTGGGCGCCTGCGGCTGCGAGGGCTGGCAGTCAAAGCCCTTCGCGCGCAGATGCTGCACCGCCTCGGCCAGTACGCTGCCGGGGCCTGCCCACTGGCCGAGCTGGGCCTTGCCCGCAACCGTGGACTGCTGTTCGTGGAAACGGGACGCTCGCTGTCCGGAGTCATTCATGGCGGAACATCCCGTCGCAGATGTCAGAAGAAACAGGGAAACCAGGAGCGGGATGGCGACGGCGACGGACCGTGTCGCCCCGGGGACACATATCCCAGGGCTGCCCCGGGCGCGCCCGGGACGGGGGAAGGTGGTAGCCACGCTGGAGTTACCCCGCTGCAGTGTCGATGGGCAGAAACTAGCATGGAATCTTCGGCGGAAAGGTGAGGGAACCGCAGGAAAATCCTGGAAATCTGTAGGAAAATCCCTCAACGTGACGTATATACAGAAACCAGGTGCGGTTTCCCCCACCCTTCTGCTCAGTCGCGCGCCACCAGGCCTTCCGCAGGGCTGTAGACGCGCAGACGGTGGCCATCGGGATCGACGCCGACGAACGTATGGCCGAATTCCAGAGTGACCGGCGCCTGGGCGATCTGCACGCCCAGCCCGCACCACGCATCGTGCAGCTGCTGCACCGCTTCCGGGTTGGCGACCACCATCGCCAGTTCAGCGCCGCCGGCCCCGGCGGTGACCGGCGGCAGCACGCCATCGCGCTGCCACAGGCCGAGCGCCGCGCCATCGCCGAGGAGGAACAGAGCGAAGCCGGGCGATTGTTCGACCGGCGGCGTGCCGAGGATGCCGCTGTAGAACGTGGCACTGGCCGCGACATCGCGCACGTACTGCAGCAGGGTGCTGGGCTTGAACATGGGGGAACCTCCGTTGTTGGGAGCGCCCATGGTGGTGCGGCCCTGCTGACAGTTCCTGTCAGCAGCGTCGACGGCGCTGGCCTGCGCTTCCCCCTTGGTAGCGTCGACTGTCAGTCGACTGCCTTGGCCTGAAATCCCGCGCTGCGCGCGATGGTAGACTGACAGTCGACTCTACCCCTGCCGTCACCTTGGTAGCGTCGACTGTCAGTCGACTGCTCTGGCCTGAAATCCCGCGCTGCGCGCGATGGTCGACTGACAGTCGACTCTACCCCTGCCGTCACCTTGGTAGCGTCGACTGTCAGTCGACTGCCCTGGCCTGAAATCCCGCGCTGCGCGCGATGGTCGACTGACAGTCGACTCTACCCCTGCCGTCACCTTGGTAGCGTCGACTGTCAGTCGACTGCCCTGGCCTGAAATCCCGCGCTTCGCGCGATGGTCGACTGACAGTCGACTCTACCCCCGCCGTTACCTTGGTAGCGTCGACTGTCAGTCGACTGCCCTGGCCCGAAAATCCCGCGCTTCGCGCGATGGTCGACTGACAGTCGACTCTACCCCCGCCGTTGCCCACCTCACGAACGATCCAGCCAATCCGGGGCGATGCCCTGCGCCTTCTGCCATTGGCGCAGCAACGTGGCGCGTGGCACACGATAGCCCTCGGCCAGCGTGCGTATCTGGCGGATGCGGTCCAGGCGGAAGTGCCGGAAATCCTCGCGGCCCTCGCACCATGCCGCCAGCACCTGCGCTTCATCGAAGTAACCCAGTGCGAACGGCCAGACCACACGCTCGCTGCGCCGCCCCTGCGCATCTTCATAGGCGAACCGCAGCCGCTGCTGCGCGCCCACCGCTTCACGCACCATCTGCAGGCACGCCGGGGGCACCTTGGCCGCGTTACGCGAAGGCCCCACGCGCAGGCCGCTGTCGCGCAGCGCTTCGCGGCGTGCGGCCGGCAGCACGTGGGCGATGCGCGCCAGCGCATCACGCGCAGCGTCCGCCAGGCCCGGCTCGGTGCGTGCCGCTACCCAGCGCAGGCCCAGCACCAGCGCATCGACCTCGACCGGTGGCAGGGTCATCGGCGGCAGTACGTCGCCGGGCACCAGCTGGTACCCCACGCCGGCCTCGCCGCGCAGATCCGCCCCCTGCGCACGCAGGGTGTCGATATCCCGGTACAACGTACGCAGGCTGATGCCAAGCGTCTCGGCCAAAACCTGCCCGGCCACCGGCCGACGGTGCCGGCGCAGCAGCTGCAACAGCCGCGTGAGGCGTACTGCGCGCGACATCAGCCGACCAGTGCGCTCGACGCCACCACGTGCTCGCCCGGCGGCGGCGCCAGCGCCGCGTCCACCAGCGCCTTGGCAATGTGGCTGGCCGGGTTGATCCGCCATGCCCGCGGCAGCACCGGCCCGAGTATGCCCAGCACCTGCAGCGCGAGGTGTTCACCACGGCGCACCTGCTGCCGCTGGCCACCTATCAGGCCCGGCCGCACCAGGGTGAGCGAGGCAAAGCCGAGTGCGCGCAGATCGCGCTCCAGCTCGCCCTTCACCCGGTTGTAGAAGAAGGCCGAACCCGCGTTGGCACCGGCGGCGGAGTTCAGCACGAAGGCGCGCGCGCCCTCGGTGCGGGCCATCCGGGCGAAGGCCAGCGGGTAGTCGTGGTCGATGCGGTAGAACGCCTCGCGGCTGCCAGCCTGGGCCATCGTGCTGCCCAGCGCGCAGATCACCGCGTCCACCTGGGCCCAGTCCGGGGCCTCCGGCAGGGCATCGAAGGCCAGCACCGGGGCATGCAGTTTCGGGTGGCTCAGGCCCAGTGCGCGCCGGGTGGGGGCCACCACCGCGCGGCACAGCGGGTCGTCCAGCAGCATCGGCAGGGCCAGCCCGCCCACCAGGCCGGTGGCCCCGAGCAGCATCACGCGCATCCCCACCTCCACTACGGCATCCTGTCGACCATCGTAGCCGTTCAAGGCCCCGGCGGTCGCGCCGATATGCTGTCACCAGCCCCTGCCAGCCCCAGGATTTTCCCGATGACGGACCAGCCCGACCACCGCCCTGCCCCCGGCACTGCCCTGGGACCGCCGGCGCGCTTGCGCGCCGTACCCGACGATGGGCGGGGCGACCGGGTGGTCCTGCAGGGTGGCACGGCCGTGGCCCTGCAGCAGCTGTTTGCCGGTGCCGATGCCCCCGAACTGCTGCTCGCTGCCTTCGCCAATGGCATGGCCACGCTGCCGGGCGAACTGGGCGACATGGGCGACCGCCTGCAGTCGGCGCAGGCCACGGCCGACTGGCCGCGCTATGGCCGGGCGATGCGCCAGCTGATCGACAAGTACATCCGCACCATCGAACAGCATTCGCCCGATGGCCAGCCCGACAGCCTGCGCCTGTCCGAACAGCTGCGGCTGCTGCTGGGCGGTGCGGTGGCATCACTGCTGCAGCACGACCCGGACCTGCGCGAGCAGGCCCAGGCGCTGGCCACGCGGTTGCGGCAATGGCAACCCGGTGCCGCGCTGGAGCCCATCGAACAAGGTGTGCGCGAGCTGGGCCATCAGGTTGGCGTGCGCGCGGAGAGCTGGCAGGAGCAGCAGGCTCTGCTGCTGGAACTGTTTGCCCTGTTGCTGGAAAACGTCAGCGAACTGCTGGATGACCGCAGCTGGCTGCAGGGCCAGATCGCCGCGGTGCGCCAGCTGCTGGCCGGACCGCTTGAATCCGATGCGGTGGAGCGTACCCGCGCCGAGCTGCGCGAAGTGATCTACAAGCAGGGACTGCTACGCCAGGGCATCGATGAATCGAAGGCGGCTATGCGCGGGTTGATGGGCGAATTCATCGAACGCATGGATGGCATGGCCGCCAGCACGGGTGAGTACCACGACCGCATCGGCAGCTATGCGCTGCAACTGCGCGAGGCGCGCAGCATTGCCGATCTCAACCACCTGCTGCAGAACGTGATGCATGACACCGGCAAGGTGCAGCAGCAGGCCGCGCAGGCCCGCGACCACCTGGCCAGCGCCCGGCAGGAAGTGGAGCGTGCCGAGCAGCGCATCACCAAGCTGGAACAGGAACTGCGCGAAGCCGGCGACCTGGCCCGTATCGATCCGCTGACCCAGGCGCTGAACCGCCGCGGCCTGGACGAGATGCTGCAGCGTGAGCTGGCCCGTGCGACGCGCAACAACACGCCGCTGGGCCTGGCGGTGATCGACCTGGATGACTTCCACCAGACCAACGACACCCATGGCCATGCCGGCGGCGATGCGCTGCTGCAGCACCTGGTATCGATCTGCCGCCTGCTGTTGCGCGCCACCGATGGCATCGCCCGGCTCGGCGGCGATGAGTTCGTGCTGGTGTTGCCGGAAACGCCGGGCGCCGACAGCATGGCCACCGTGCAGCGCCTGCAGCGCTCGCTGGCGCACCGCGTGCTGGCCGTGCAGGACCAGCGCGTGCCGGTGCACTTCAGCGCCGGCCTGGCGCAGTGGCAGCCGGGCGATGATGCCGAGGCCCTGCTGCGCCGCGCCGATGAGGCGCTGTATGTGGCCAAGCGGCAGGGCAAGAACCGGGTGCAGGCGGGGTAATCCCGCAGCACGCCGGACCGCCGGTAGCGCCCGAGCCGATGCTCGGGCGGGGGCTGGTGGGTGCCGACCGTTGGTCGGCACGCCCTTCAAAGCAGCCGAGCGTGGGCTCGGCTCTACAGCTTCCCGCGCAGCTTCTGGAACCCGGTCACCACTGCCAGCACGATGGCGCCGGCAACGATGCCGACGCCCATGTTGGCTGCCGCGCTGATCAGCCAGCCCCACTGACTTTCGCCGCCCAGCCCCTGCACTGCGTGGTGCAGGGCCGGCACGTTGTGCACCAGGATGCCGCCGCCGACCAGGAACATGGCGATGGTGCCGGCCACGGACAGGAACTTCATCAGCCACGGCGCGGACACCACCAGGCCGCGACCAAACGCCGCCGCCGCGCCCCCCTTGCGTGACAGATACAGGCCCACGTCATCCAGCTTGACGATGCCGGCCACCAGCCCGTAGACGAACACCGTCATCGCCACGGCGACCACCGACAGCGTCAGCAGCTGCTGGGTGAATGCCGCCGTGGCGACCACGCCCAGCGTCAGCACGATGATCTCGGCCGAGAGGATGAAGTCGGTGCGGATGGCCCCCTTCACCTTGTCCTTTTCCCACGCCACCATGTCCACCTGTGCATCGGCCAGCGCCGTGCGCCGCTCGGCCTGGTGCTCGGCATCCTCATCGGCCGAGTGCAGGAAGCGATGTGCCAGCTTCTCCACGCCTTCAAAGCACAGGAAAGCACCGCCGATCATCATCAACGGCACGATCAGCGGCACGTTCCAGCCACGGCTGTGCAGCCAGGCTTCCAGTGCACTGATGGCCAGTGCCGCCGGCACCAGGATCACCTTGTTGACCAGGGATCCCTTGGCGACCGCCCACACCACCGGCAGTTCGCGGTTGGCGTTGACGCCGGTGACCTGCTGCGCGTTCAGCGCCAGGTCGTCGCCCAGCACGCCGGCAGTTTTCTTCGCGGCCACCTTGGTGAGGATCGAGACGTCGTCAAGCAGAGTGGCGATATCGTCGAGCAGGGCAAACAGGCTGGCACCGGCCATGGTGAATCCAAAGAGGGGATGGACGGATTCTGACCGATCCGATGCCTGCTGCGGAAGCGGGTTCACCGCGTGCCTACCAGCCCCCGGCCACACTGCAAGGCCTCGGTAGTGCCGGCCGCTGGCCGGCGATGCCCCCTGCGCTGCCGGCCAGCGGCCGG
>NZ_JBNNHG010000080.1:0-16154 GCF_050268705.1 Stenotrophomonas sp. NPDC077659
ACTCTCTTCTTATTTTTTCGTCAGGGGCATCCGGTGGGGGGTGTTTGGTGGGCGTTGGTTCTTTTCATTTGGTGCCGGCCCGGGCCCGGCACCACCGGTAGTGCCGGCCGCTGGCCGGCAGACCTTCATTCCAGGTCCACGATCTCGAACGCTTCGCCATGCTGCCGGTGCGCACGCCACAGCGTGGCCAGATCCTGGCCACTCACCGGATCGATGAAGTCCGGGGCGATGTCCGCCAGCGGCTTCAGCACGAAGGCGTGCTTCAGTTCCGGGCGGGGGATGCGCAGGTGGCCGGGGCCTTCCACCACCAGGCCGCCATAGAACACCACGTCGACATCCAGGGTACGGTCGGAAAAACGCGGCCCGCTGCGATCACGGCCATGCGCGTCTTCCAGCGCGTGCAGCCAGTCGTCCAGGTCCTGCAGCGGCAGATCGGTTTCGATCGCCACACCATTGTTGAGGAAGGCCGGGCCATCGAAGCCGACTGCGGCCGTGCGGTAGGCCGGTGACACCCGCAGCGCGCCAAAGCGCTCGCGCAGGGCCGTCACCGCGGCGTGGAGGTAGCGGCGGGGCTGGACGTTGCTGCCCAGGCTCAGGAGCACGGTGGTCATGCGGTTCCGGTGGAGGCATTCAAGTGGGGGGTGGGCATGCCGTCGTCACGGCGGCCTGCCTACAATCCGGGACGCACATGATAGGACACCCACATGACCTATTGCGTTGGTATCGAAGTGGACGAAGGCCTGGTCTTTGCTGCCGACACCCGGACCAATGCCGCGCTGGACGATGTCCGCGTGCACCGCAAGCTGCACGTGTTCGAATATACCGGCGAGGCAACCTTCGTCCTGATGGCTGCCGGCAACCTGGCCACCACCCAGCTGCTGGTGTCGCGCCTGCAGCGGGATGCCGATGAGGCGCGCACCCCCAATCTGCGGCAGATGCGGCACCTGTTCGAGGCCGCCGCCTACGTCGGCGCACTGCTGGTGGACAGCCAGGTGAAGTGCCAGCACACCGAACACGGCCATGACGGCGTCAACACCCAGGCCACGCTGATCTTCGGCGGGCAGATCGCCGGCGAGCAGCCGGGGCTGTACATGGTCTATCCGCTGGGCAACGCCATTGCCGCCTCGCCGGAAACACCGTACCTGCAGATCGGTGAATCCAAATACGGCAAGCCGATCCTCGACCGCATCATCAGCCCGGCCACGCGGTTGGAGGATGCCGCACGCACGGCCCTGCTGTCGCTGGACTCGACCATCCGTTCCAATCTTTCCGTCGGGCTGCCGATCGACATGGTGATGCTGCGCAGGGGCGAACTGCGGGTGGCCCGGCAACTGCGCTTCACCGCCGATTCGCCGCTGTATGCCGAGATCCACAACAACTGGTCGCGGCGGCTGGAACAAGCCGTGGCGAGCCTGCCCCGGTTCCCCTGGGAAGCCCCCGGCGCCGACGCGTGACACCCGCCTGGCATGGCCCGGCGCTACCGCAGGACGGAGGTAGTGCCGGCCGCTGGCCGGCAACCGCCGCCACCCGGCCGCACCTTCAGCCGGCCAGCGGCCGGCTCTACCACCATCCAGACGCCGGCAATCGCAACCATCCCACCGCACACCCGCCGGGCCATGCCCGGCGGCGTGACATCATCCGAGCGCGTCGGCCACCGCGCGGAACACCTGCTGCATCTGCAGCGGCTTGCGCAGTATGTGCACGTCGATCCCCTGCGGGAAGGCGTCGACCTCCAGCTCCACCGCCGCCTCTTCCAGCACCAGCGCCGGGCCGGCGTACCCCAGCGCGGCCATCTCACCCAACAGCTGGCTGGCCGGCAGCAGCCTGGAACCAGCATCGGCAATGACCAGCGCCGGCATCGCTTCCTGCTGCATCCAGCGCAGCGCGGCCGGGCCATCAGAGGCAAGCTGCAGCTGGTAGCCCTGGCTGGACAGCGCATTGCCCAGCAGCGACAGACGCGTGGCCTCGCCATCGACCACCAGGATCGACTGGCCACTGCCCAGCGCCACCAGCTGCTCGACCGGCTCACCACCTTCGGCCAGTTCATGCATCGGCAGGCGCAGCTCGAAGCGCGTGCCCTGCCCCAGCTGGCTGCTGACATGGATGCTGCCACCGGCACCTTCCACGATGCGCTTGCAGGACATCAGGCCCAGGCCGGTGCCATCGCTCTTGGTGGTGAAGAACGGATTGAACAGATGCGACAGCGTATCGGCATCCATGCCGATGCCTTCATCCACCACCACGATACGCAGCCAGTCCACGCCCTCGCGCTCGCCGGCATGGTCGGCGGTCAAGCTCAAGCGGCCGCCCTGCGGCATGGCCTGGATTGCGTTGAGCGCCAGGTTCAACAGCACCTGCTGCAGTTCGGTGTAGTTGGCATCGACCACCAGCCCCTCGTCCAGCACCTCCAGCTCAAGGCTGACGCCATCGGGCACGTTGCTGCGCAACAGCAGCGCCACGGCGGCAAACAGGCTGTCGATGGAGATGCGCTCGCTGGGGTTGCGCGAGCCACGCACGAAGGACAGCATCGACTCGGCCATTTCATGGCCACGACGGCCGCATTCGGCGATGACATCGGCCAGGTGGTGCAGCTGCGGATCGTCCGTGCGCGCCTTCAACAGGTCCGGCATGATCAGCAGCGGCTGCAGGATGTTGCGCAGATCGTGGCTGAGGCCGGCCGCAAGCAGCGACAGGCTTTCCAGCCGCTGCGCACGCATCAGTTCGGTTTCCACGCGCACCCGCTCGACGGCGCTGCGTGCATCGCCCACCGCGCGCGCCACCGCCGAGGGCAGGCGCGCCGGGTGGTGCTTGATGATGTAATCGTTGGCCCCTTTCTGCAGGGCTTCCACCGCATTCTCCTCGCCCATCGTGCCGGACACGAAGATGAAGGGAACATCCGGCGCGGCTTCGCGCACGATGCGCAGCGCCTCGTCGCCGGAAAAGCCCGGCATGCTCAGGTCCGACAGAACGATATCCGGCAGGAAACCGGCCAGCGCCTGGCGCAGCTCGGACTCACTTTCCACGCGCTCGAAGCGGGCATCCAGCCCTGCATCGAGCATCTGTTCGCACATCAGCTCGGCATCTTCCGGTGAATCTTCCACCAGCAGGATGCGCAGTGCCCCGAGGGCCGGACCGGTCAAGGGCATGGTCCTACTCGAATTCCGGTGCCTGGTTAATCACCGCCCAGAACCTGCCCAGGGTCTGCACCGCACCGAAGAACTGGTCCACGTCCACCGGCTTGACCACGTAGGCGTTCACGCCCATGTCCCAGCTGCGCGCCAGGTCGCTTTCCTCCCGCGACGACGACAGGATGACCACCGGCAGGCGCTTGAGTTCATCGTGTTCGCGGATCTGCTGCAGCACTTCCAGCCCGTCCATGCGCGGCATCTTGATATCCAGCAGCAGCACCGCTGGCAGGCCCTCCTCACGGCCGGCGAAGGAACCGCGGCGCAGCAGGTAGTCCATCACTTCCACGCCATCTTCGACATGCACGATGGGGTTGGCCAAGCGGGCCTCCTGCAGCGCGTCGATGGCCATTTCAGCGTCGGCCGGGCTGTCTTCGGCCAGGAGGATGGTGCGCAGCGTCGTCATGCGGAAGGCCCTTGGTTGACTGCGTCCGACGCGGGAGGCAGGTAGAAGTGGAAGGTCGCGCCGGCATCGGGCTCGGCTTCAGCCCAGATGCGGCCACCATGGCGGGTGAGCACGCGACGCACGCTGGCAAGGCCGATACCGGTGCCGGGGTAGTCACTGGCCTTGTGCAGGCGCTGGAACACGCCGAACAGCTTGCCGGCGTAGGCCATGTCAAAGCCCGCCCCGTTGTCGCTGACCGTGAACTGATGACCGCCATCGGCCTGCGGCTGGTAGTCCACGCGGATCTGCGCCGGCTCGCGGTTGCCTGAATACTTCACCGCGTTGCCCAGCAGGTTCAGCCAGACCTGGCGCATCATGTTTTCGTCGGCCACCACGATCGGCAGCGGCGCGATGTTCCACTCCACATGATGGGCCACGCCGCTGCTTTCGGCATCGGTCTTCAGGTTGGCATCGAGCATCGCCCGCGTGTCGGCCACCAGTGTCTGCATGTCCACGGCCTGCTGACGCATCGCCGCGCGCCCCAGCCGCGAATAGACCAGCAGATCGTCGATCAGCGAGGCCATGCGCCGCGCCGAACCGGAAATCACATCCAGGTAGTGGCGGCTCTTCTCATCGGCACCCTCGCCCAGGTGCCGCGACAACTTGTCGGAGAAACCGGCGACGTGGCGCAGCGGTGCGCGCAGATCGTGCGACACCGAATAGCTGAAGGCTTCCAGCTCGCGGTTGACCTCCGAAACCTGGGCCACCTTGCCCTCCAGCTGGCGGTTCAGTTCTTCCACGCGCAACTGCACTGCTCGCTGCAGGGTCACATCGCTGATGGTCATCAGCACCACTTCATCATCGCTGTCCGGCAGTGGCATGCGACGCGCGTTGAGCAGCATGTAGCGCGCCATGCCGTCGGCGGTGCGCTGTTCATGCTCGAAATCCCACAGCTCGCGCCCACGCAGCAATACATCGGACAGGCGCTGGCGCACGATCGGGTCCTGCCAGGCGCCTTCGGCCACATCGGCCAGCAGGGTGCCGTCGGCACGTTCGTCCTGCAGCCCGTACAGTTCGGCGAAGGCCGTGTTGTGCAGCTGTACGCGCAGATCGCGGTCGAGCAGCACGATGGGTTCGCGTACGGTCTGCAGCACCGACGACGCGCGCGCGGTCGAGCGCAGCGATTGCCGCTCGGCATGCAGGCGATGGCCGATCTGCCGCTGCAGCAGCCACAGCACCAGGCCCAGCAGGCACAGCTGCACCGCCAGCGAGCTCCACGACACCAGCTCGGTCTGCCGGTGCTGGCGCGCCGCCTGTTCGGCACGTGCTGCCAGCAGTTGCTGTTCGCTGGCCTGCAGTTCTTCCACCAGGCCACGGATCGGGTAGCGCGTACTCATCTCCTGCACCAGCGCGCGCTGGTCGGTGTTGGGTTCCGAACGCGCCAGCTGGCGGGCCAGCGCCATGCGCCCTTCCAGCATCGATTCGATGCGGCCGATGCGGATGAGCTGGTCGGGATTGTCGCGGGTCATCCGGGCCAGCGCGGTCAGCCGCCCGGGAATGTCGTTGGCCCGGGCCATGCGCTCGCGAAGGCCAGGCGCATCCACGCCCTTGGACAGGGTCAACGCCGCCGACTCGACATCGCGGACGTCGGCCTGCAGTTGCTGCACTGCCACACCGACCGCCTGGGTATGGCTGACCCAGGACACCGCCGCTTCGGTCTCCTGCTGGAGGTGACGCAGCGTCAGCCACGGCACGACGATGATCGCCGCAGCCGCCAGGGCCAGCGCGGGCAGCCGCCATCTGTCCCGGATGTCATCACTGAACGCCAGCGCCATGAGCCATCGTCAACAAAGCGATGCCGCCAATATAGCGCAGCGGGTCAGCCGGGGAGAACAGACCGCAGGGCACGACAAAGGGCGCCCCTTGCGGGACGCCCCTGTCCACTTCACGCTGGCGCGGCGATCAGCGCTTGGCGGCGGCGTTGACCTTCAGTGCTGCCGAATCGACGCGGGTCACGCCCTTGATGCCCTTCGCGGTGGTGACCGCCTTGTCCTTCTCGGCCTGGGTCGCGACGGTGCCGCTGAGGCTGACCACGCCATTGACCGTTTCCACCTTCACTTCGGTGCCCGGGACGTTGCTGCTGGCCAGCAGATCGGCCTTGACCTTGGTGGTGATCCAGCTGTCGGTCACCGGCTCGTTGGAGTCATGGCGATCCGCGTGGGTCATCGCGGCATGGTCGGTCTTCGGCGGATCCTTGGCCATGACCGCCGAGGAAGACAGGGCCAGGCCCAGGGTCAGGGACGACGTAATCAGGGTACGGGTCAGGTTGCTCATCGTGCGGTGCTCCTTGTGGATGTGCTGCCAGTGTGGACAGTCCGCTGTGTTGCAGGCGTCGGGCTTTGGTCACGTTGCCGTGAACCTGTGCATCGGGACCGCAACGGTTCAGCTTTGCCGCCACAGGAACCACGTTCTACGCTTTGTGTCCCCCACCCTGCGGAGCCTGCCATGCGCCCCGACCTGCAACTGGCCCTGATCGGCTACGGCCTGGCCGGCCGCGTGTTCCACGCCCCGCTCATCCAGCACACGCCGGGGCTGGCCCTGCACAGCATCGTCAGTTCGCAGCGCGACACCCTGCTGCGCAGCTTCAGCGATGTGCACGTGCGTACCACCGCGCAGCAGGTGTTAGATGACCCGGCGATCGACGCAGTGGTGATCGCCACACCCAACGAACAGCATGCGCCGCTGGCCATCGCCGCGCTGGCTGCCGGCAAGCATGTGCTGGTGGACAAGCCGTTTGCGCTGGATGTGGCCGAAGCGGAAACCGTGCTGGCGGCCGCGCGGGCCGCCGGGCGCATCGCCACGGTGTTCCAGAACCGGCGCTTCGATGCGGATTTCCTTACGCTGCAGTCGCTGCTCGCCAGCGGCACGCTGGGCGAGGTGGCCGAATGCCATGCGCACTTCGACCGCTACCGGCCGCAGGTGCGCGACCGCTGGCGCGAACAGGCCGGGCCCGGCAGCGGCCTGTGGTACGACCTTGGCCCGCACCTGCTGGACCAGATGCTGGTGCTGTTCGGCTGGCCGCAGGCGATCGGCGCCGATCTGGCCGTGCAGCGCGAAGGCGGCAGCGGCGTCGACTACTTCCACGCGGTGCTGCATTACCCGCGGCATCGCGCCATCGTGCATGCCGGTTCGCTGGTGGCAGCACCGACGCCGCACTTCGCCGTGCACGGCAGCGAAGGCAGCTGGGTCAAGCATGGCATGGACGTGCAGGAAGCACAGCTGCGCCGTGGCGTGGCACCGGGCGCGCCCGGCTGGGGCATCGACCCGCGGCATGGCGAGCTGCTGCGCTGCGATGCGCAGGACAACGTGAAGCGCACGACCGTGGACAACCTGCCAGGCGACTACCGTCGGCTGTATGCGCAGTTCGCCGCGGCGATGCATGGCGAGGGCGAACCCACGGTCAGCGCGCAGCAGGCGCTGCAGCTGATGCAACTGCTGGAGGCCGGGATGCAGAGTGCGCGCGAAGGCCGGCGGGTGGTGTTGGGGTGACCGGCAGGGCTGCGCCCTGCACCTGCTCAACGCAACGGCAACGGCAACGGCAACGGCAAAAGCCTGCATTCCGTGGGTTGGCGGGGTGGCTCAGGTTGCGGGGGACGGCGCAAGTACGTCCATGTAGCCTCGGTCGCGCCATCCATGGCGCTCACGCCCCCGCAACCTGAGCCACCCCGCCTTCGACAGTTTCCTGCGGGCTGTTGGTGGCTGCTGTTGATGGGTGCTGTTGGTGGGTGCCGACCGTTGGTCGGCACGGGCTCGGATCTGGTAGGTGCCGACCGTTGGTCGGCACAGTAGATCCACGCCATGCGTGGATGGCGTGGAAATGATCGGAATGGGCTTCTGCAGCTTCCCGGCAGGCCTTACGACTTCTTGATGGCGTGGCCGCCGAACTCGTTGCGCATCGCCGACAACAGGCGGTCGGTGAACGAATTGGATTCGCGCGAGCGCAGGCGTTCCAGCAGCGACAGGGTGATCACCGGCGCCGGCACGTCCAGGGCAATCGCTTCGGCGACGGTCCAGCGGCCTTCACCGGAATCCTCCACGTACGGGGCGATGCCATCCAGCGACGGATTGCGCTTGAGCGCTTCAGTGCTCAGGTCCAGCAGCCACGAACGCACCACGCTGCCGTGGCGCCATACCTCGGCCACCTGGGCCAGGTCCAGTTCCATCTCCTGCTTGCGCTCCATCAGTGCGAAGCCTTCAGCATAGGCCTGCATCATTCCGTACTCGATGCCGTTGTGGACCATCTTGGTGAAATGGCCTGCGCCGGACGGACCGACGCGGCCCCAGCCGCGGTCTTCGGCCGGTGCCAGGGTGCGCAGCAGCGGCGCGATCTGTTCAACCACCGGGGCTTCGCCGCCCACCATCAGGCTGTAGCCTTCCTGCAGGCCCCACACGCCACCGCTGGTGCCGCAGTCAACGTAGCCCAGATCGTCTTCGGCCAGTGCCTTGGCGCGGCGGATCGAATCCTGGTAGTTGGAGTTGCCGCCGTCGATGACGATGTCGCCCTCGGCCAGGTGCGGGGTCAGCTGGCCCAGGGTCTGGTCCACGGTCTCGCCGGCCGGCACCATCAGCCACACCACGCGCGGCACCGGCAGCGCGGCAACCGCTGCGGCCAGCGAATCCACCACTTCCAGGCCGGCCTCGGCCGCGCGCTGGCGGGCCGCTTCGCCCGGGTCGTAGCCGACCACGCGGTGGCCGCCGCGATGCAGGCGCTGGGCCATGTTGGCGCCCATGCGGCCAAGGCCGATCATTGCAATATCCATTGTTTCACCTTCAGTTGGGGTCTAGGGTCAGGCTGCCTGGCCGGCCGGTCGCCGCGCAGTGGCGCAGCTGCGCCTCGCGCCAACGCCGAAAGAGCGTGGTATGCAGATTGTGCAACGCCAGGTCGATGGAAAACGACGTGCGTGGGTTGCGGTCGAGCAGGCGGATGATGTGGTAGCCGATGGGACGTATACCGCGTGGATGCACATAGATCACGAACTGCCGGTAGAACGGATCGTCCAGCAGCTGGTCCATCCGCGCCAGCGTGGTCCGGTAACGCGGTTCCAGCTGTGCCCGCAGGCCGGGGTCGCGTTCGTACAGCAGGCGTTCGAAATAGCGACGGCCAAGCCGCGGAATGCCTTGCGCAAGTGTCCAGAGTTCGGCGTTGCGCTGGTCATACCAGGCCAGCCCGCCATGCGCTGCCAGCGCCTGCGCCGCCTCCGCGCCCACGTCGACGACGATGAAGTTCTCGGCCTGGTTGCTCAGGTCGTCCAGCGTGGCTTTGTCGCCCACGTGTTCGATGAAGCCGGGCACGCCGAGGAAGGCGCTGCGCCCCATCGCCGAAGTGCGCGCCGCCTTGCCATCTGCGAAGAACTTACCGGCGTTAGCCCCCAGCAGGATACTGTCGGTGTCGTGCAGGCCCAGCAGGGTGCCGATGGAAAGCTCCCCCGCGGAGAACTCGGCATCGAAGGCGGCATCGCCATACAGTTCGCGCTGGGTGGACAACTGCGCGACCTGGCGGCCGACACCGCATTCGGCGCGCACATTGCCTGCATAGAACGCATCCAGCGCATGGCTGTTGCCGGCCAGCGGCGTGTAGCCACGGCCGAAGCTGCGGGTGTTGTGCCAACCCTGTGCGGGTGCGCCACGCGCGCCAAAACCGATCCAGCCCAGCTGCAGGCCGCTGAAGCGGAAGCCGGGGTTGGCCTGCAGCGCCTGTGCCGCACGCTGCGCCGCAGCGCCCAGTTCGAAGGTGTAGGCGCAGAGCGTCGCCGGGTCATCCAGCAACCGCTGCAGCATGGCCTGCCGCGCCTCGTCGGTCATCGACGCCGGCCAGCGCACCTGCAGGTCGCCCGCCTGCTGCGCGGCCTGCAGCGAAGCCCGCGTGCAGACCGGGCCGCCCCGTATCTGCGGCACGTCGACCGCTGCGGTTTCAAAGCGCCAGCCGAGCCGCTGCAGCAGGCCCTGCACGCAGCCACTGCCCGCGGCGTTGCCAAGCATGGGCCAGCCCAGCAGCAGGGCCAGCCCCAGCGCCCTGCCCTTCACTGTCAGCCCTGTTCTGCCGCCGGTTGCGGGGCGGGTTCGGGCGGGGGTGCTACGGGCGGGGCGGTCGGTGCTGGAGCCGGTATCGGCTGCTGCGCCCCCGGCTGCGGAGCCGGGCTCGGCTTGGCTGCAGAGGCCGCCGGCAGGTACTGGTGCAGCCGGTCGAAGAAGCGCCGGTAGAAATCGGCATCGGTGATGGTGCTGCTGGCGACCTTCACCAGCGAATCGTCATTGCTGCCGAAGGGCAGCGACACCGAACCCAGCGCGCCGACACCGACGCTGGCGGAGGTGGGGCTCTTCTTCAGCGCGTAACGGTCCTGCACCGCACTGACGAACACCAGCGCCTGTTCACTGCCACGCGCCGCGCAGGAAATGCGCAGCACCAGCTGTTCGTGGTCGTCTTCGCGCAGCTGGAAATTCTTGTTGCCTTCCACCTGGCCATCATCGGCACGGGCGATCGCATACCCCTGGCTGAGCAGGGTGCGCCTGGCCGCTTCACAGGCCTCGGCAGGGCGACCGTCAACGGTGCGCGAGAAGGTATCGCCCGAATCGAAGGATTCGCGCAGCAGGCTGTTGTCGGCTGCACGGCCGCCGCAACCGGCCAGGGCCAGGGTGCTGGCCATGACCAGCAGGGACAGCGAAAGACGGGAGGCCCGCATGGGTACTCCTGCGAGAACGGAAGCCCCAAGGGTAGACCGGGGTCCGTGTGCAGCAGGTCGAAACGCCCGCCCCGGTTGCTCCCGGTTCATGCATGAAAAAGGGGACGGAGGGGATTAAGTCGTTTGTGCATCAACGACTTAATCCCCTCCGTCCCCTTTTTTGTCAGTCAGCCCAGCGGCCCGCGCCGGTGGACTGCGGCAGCACCTGGGCCGACAGCGGGCGGTCGGTTTCCAGCAGGTTCACTGCATCGGCCAGGATCGAGGCCGACTCACGCAGCAGCGGGTCCGGACGCTTCTCGGCGGCCTTCTCGCGGGCGGCATCCTTGACGATGTCGCGCTCGTTGCCGGTCAGGCCGTCATCGCTGCTGTCATCGGCCAGCGGGTCCAGGGCCAGGCCCAGTTCCTTGCGGATGACTTGGCGGTCCTTGCGCTGCTTGTCCTGGCGCTCACGCTCGGCCAGGCGGGTGGCCTCGTTGAGCGAGACGTACTTCTTGGCCGCTTCGGTGCGGAACTGCTGCACATCCTCGTTCCACCACTGGAATTCCTTGTCGGTGGCGATACGGGCTTCATGGCGCGTTTCCAGCTTCGGCAGCAGCGGCGCGAAGTTGCCGTACTGGGTGTGCGGCACGGCAGCGATGCGGGTCCACGGCAGCGCGTTGTCGTAGGTGCTTTCGCCGAATTCGGTGGCGTCCACGCTGGCCGGGAAGGCCAGGTCCGGCACCACGCCCTTGTGCTGGGTGCTGCTGCCGCTGATGCGGAAGAACTGGGCAATGGTCAGCTTCACCTGGCCGAAGCGCTGGGTCTCGCCACTGGGCCAGCGGTCCAGATCGACGATGTTCTGCACGGTGCCCTTGCCGAAGCTGGTTTCACCAATGACCAGGCCACGGCCGTAGTCCTGGATGGCGCCAGCAAAAATTTCCGATGCCGAGGCCGAGCCGCGGTTGATCAGCACCGCCAGCGGTCCATCCCACGCCACGCCCTGGTTGCGGTCGCTGTTGACGGTGACGCGGCCACCGGACTCGCGCACCTGCACCACCGGGCCCTGCTCGATGAACAGGCCGGTCAGTTCGATGGCTTCATCGAGCGAACCCCCGCCGTTGTTGCGCAGGTCCAGCACCACACCGTCCAGCTTGTCGTTCTTGAAGCCGGCCAGCAGCTTGGCCACGTCGCGGGTGGCCGAGGCATAGTCGGCGGCGTTGCGGCGGCGGCCTTCGAAATCCTGGTAGAAGGTCGGCAGCTTGATCACGCCCACCTTGCGCCCGGGCTGGCCATCCTTGCCCGGGATGGTCATGGTCTCGCCCTTGGCCGCCTGTTCGGCCAGGCGCACCTTCTGCCGGGTCAGCAGCAGGGTGTGGTGCTTGCCGTCCACGCCGTCCTCGGCGGAAATGAACTCCAGCCGCACCTGGGTGTCCTTGTCGCCACGGATCTTGGCGACCACGTCATCGATGCGCCAGCCGATCACATCTTCCAGGGGGCCCGACTTGCCCTGGCCGACGCCGACGATGCGGTCGCCCGGCTTCAGGGTGCCATCCACGGCGGCCGGGCCACCGGCGATGATCTCGCGGATCACCACCATGTCGTCCTGGCGCTGCAGCTGCGCACCGATGCCTTCCAGCGACAGCGACATCGCCTGGTTGAAGTTCTCGGCGGTGCGCGGAGTGAAGTAATCGGTGTGCGGATCGACGGCGCTGGTGTAGGCGTTCATGAAGAACTGGAAGACGTCCTCGCCCTTCAGCTCGTTGACGGTCTTTTCCAGCGTGGCGTAACGCTTGTCGAGGGTCTTGCGGATGTCGTCGGGCTTCTTGCCGGCCAGCTTCAGGCGCAGCCAGTCGTTCTTCACCGATTTGCGCCACAGCTCATCCAGCTCGGCATTGCTGGCCGCCCACGGCACGTCCTTGCGGTCGTACTCGAAGCGCTCGTCGGTGGTGAAATCCGGTTCCTGCTTGAGCAGCTTGCGGGCATAACCCACGCGCTCGCCCACGCGCTGCTTGTAGACCGCGAACACCTCGAACGCGGGCTCCAGCTCGCCGCCACGGATGGCGTTGGCGATGCCGGCCTGGAACGGGCCGAAACGGGTGATGTCAGCCTGGGTGAAGTACTGCTTGCCACCGTCGAGAGTTTCCAGGTAACGCTTGAACACGTCCTTGGAGGTGGCCTCGTCCAGCGCGCGCGGCCGGTAGGCATAGCGGCTGTCGGACAGCAGGCCGTAGACCAACTTGGAGGTGGTCACCTGGTCGGCGGTGGCTGCGGCCGGCAACGCCGGCGAGTCGGCCTTGGCCGCCAGCGCCAGCGGCGCGACCAGCGCCAAGGCCATCAGGAATGCGGGGGCTTTGAATTTCATGAACGTGCTCGAAGGCGCCTTGCCAAGGGGGAGACTGCAGGGTGTTCAGACACCACGACAGTGCCGAAAGTTGCCGTCTTTGTCATCCGGCCGCGTTCGGTTGAAAACCAGCCTAGCGGTGCCGGTGTAGCAAATTGTGAATGCAGGCGAAGGCGTGCGGACCAGCGGTCCGCACCCACCGACGAGGAGGTCCGCACCTACCTCAGGAGACGCCGGCGCCCTTGGCCTGCACGTCGGCGTGGTACGACGAGCGCACCATCGGGCCGGAGGCCACGTGGCTGAAGCCAAGCTCGTAGCCGTACTCCTCCAGCGCCTTGTAGTCTTCCGGGGTCCAGTACTTCAGCACCGGATGGTGGTGCGCGGTCGGCTGCAGGTACTGGCCGATGGTGATCATGTCCACGTCGTGCGCGCGCAGGTCGCGCAGGGTGGCCTTGATCTGTTCGAATTCCTCGCCCAGGCCCAGCATGATGCCGCTCTTGGTCGGCACCGACGGATGCTGCGCCTTGAAGTTCTTCAGCAGGTTCAGCGACCACTGGTAATCGGCACCCGGGCGCACGTTGCGGTACAGGTCCGGGACGGTTTCGATGTTGTGGTTGAACACGTCCGGCGGGTTCTGCGCCAGGATCTCCAGCGCGCGCTCCATGCGGCCCTTGCCGCGGAAGTCCGGGGTCAGCACTTCGATGCGGGTGCCCGGCGACTTTTCGCGGATGGCGGTGATGCAATCGACGAAGTGCTGGGCACCGCCGTCGCGCAGGTCATCGCGGTCAACGCTGGTCACCACCACATACTTCAGGCCCATGTCGGCCACGGTCTGTCCCAGGCTGGCCGGCTCGTTGGCATCGGGCGGCTTGGGGCGGCCGTGGGCCACGTCGCAGAACGAGCAGCGGCGGGTGCAGACCTCGCCCAGGATCATGAAGGTGGCGGTGCCGTGGCCGAAGCATTCGTGGATGTTCGGGCAGCTGGCTTCTTCGCACACCGTCACCAGGCGGTTCTCGCGCAGCTTGGCCTTGAGGTTCTGCACGGCATTGCCCGAAGGAATGCGCACGCGGATCCAGGACGGCTTGCGCAGCACCGGGGCATCGGCGAACTGCACCGGCGAACGGTTGATCTTGTCCCCGCCCATCTGCTTGACGCCCACCTGCAGCGGCGCGGCAGACGGAAGCTCGGCCTGCACGATCTGCAGGGGAATGGTGCGGGCGGTGGTCTCAGTCATGGCAGTTCCGGGGGGCGGTCAGGCGGCCGCAGAAAGATCGGGCAGTTCGGGCGTGGGCTGCAGCAGCAGGCCAAACTGGCGGGCCAGATGGTCCAGCAGCACCGGCTTGACGGCGTCCATCCCGGACGGGCCGCCCAAGTCTACCACCGAGGTCACCCGCAGCCCCTGGTAACCACAGGGGTTGATGCGGTGGAAGGGTTCCAGGTCCATCGACACATTGAAGGCCAGGCCGTGGAAGGTGCAGCCGCGGCGCACGCGGATGCCGAGGGCGGCGATCTTCGCATCGCCCACGTAGACGCCCGGCGCACCGTCACGGCGCTCGGCACCGATGTTCCATTCGCCGAGGGTGTCGATCAGGGCATGTTCGATGCGGCAGACATAGTCGCGCACGCCGATGCCCAGCCGCGGCAGGCGCAGCAGCGGGTAGACCACGATCTGCCCGGGCCCGTGGTAGGTCACCTGGCCGCCGCGGTCGACGTGCAGCACCGGAATATCGCCCGGCGCCAGCACGTGTTCGTCCTTGCCGGCCTGGCCCAGGGTGAACACCGGATCGTGTTCGACGACCCACAGCTCGTCGGCATCGTCATCGGTACGCTGGTCGGTGAAGCGCTGCATCGCGTGCCAGACCGGTTCGTAGGCCTGGCGTCCGAGGTCGCGCACCACCGCAGGGCGGGCCGGACGCTGCCCGGGGGCAGGTTCGGCCGCGCAGTGGGGGGCTACACCGTCCACTTCACTTCCGGGTGGTCGCGCAGGGCCTGGTGGGCCACGTCGTACTGTTCGCGGTTTTCGGCCCGGAATACCAGGCGCACCGAAACGTACTTGCCGTTGGACGAATGCTTCCAGCTGATGCGCTCGTTCACCACATCAACGCCGGCGGCCAGCAGCAGGCGGGGGAGATCGTGCTCCAGGCCGCGGTTTGCCGGGCCCATCGCGCTGAGCTCGAACTGACCGGGGAACTGGAAGCCGTGTTCGGGGTTGTCGGACTTGATTTCCATGCGCTCATTATCGGGCCGCAGGGCGCCAAACCCAAGAGTATTCATCAACGTCAATGGGCGTACCGGCAGGCTGCTCCGTTGCAGGCTGTGGTCCGGTTCAGTCGGCGGCCGGGCGGCAATCAGTTTCGCCAGCGGGACAAGTGCGTTTTACGGAACAGACAAGTGAAGGCGGACAGCTCGTTCCGTCACAGGGACGGGAGTAACGTGTTGTTGCATAAATCGACCTTCACACGCCAACCACCTGATGATCATTCCATCCATGCGTACTGCCGCAGCCCTCGGGTTGACCGGCCTGCTGGCTGCAACCGCCCTCCCCCTCACCACCCAGGCAGCCGAGCAATGCGGCCCCGACGCCATGGGCGAGCACCCGCCGCAGGTCAATTTCCGCGTCGACAACGACCTGTTCGGCGCCAAGGACCAGGACCAGGGCTATACCAACGGCGCCCAGCTGACCCTGGTCTCGCCGAACCTGGTGGACTACACCGATGACCCCTGCCTGCCACGCCTGGCCCGCTGGGTGAACCGCCACCTGGAGCGCCTGCACCCGGGTGAGTTCGAGCAGCAGAACATGATATTCAGCCTCGGCCAGAGCATCTATACGCCCACCGATTTCACCCGCAGGGACCTGATCGAGGACGACCGGCCGTATGCCGGCGTGCTGGTGGCCAGCTTCGGCTACAACGCCCGCCGTGGTGACCGCCTGCAGACCACCCTGCTGACCTTGGGCGTGGTGGGCCCATGGGCGCAGGGCAAGCAGGTGCAGAATGCCGTGCACGACCTGCTGGGCGATGAGAAATTCCAGGGCTGGGACAACCAGCTGCACAACGAGCCGGTGGTGATGTACACCCACG
The DNA here is from genome assembly GCF_050268705.1 of Stenotrophomonas sp. NPDC077659. Classification (NCBI taxonomy): domain Bacteria; kingdom Pseudomonadati; phylum Pseudomonadota; class Gammaproteobacteria; order Lysobacterales; family Lysobacteraceae; genus Stenotrophomonas; species Stenotrophomonas sp. NPDC077659. The sequence continues at coordinate 15,711 of NZ_JBNNHG010000080.1, forward strand.
AACGCATGCGCCGCTGGCCGGCCGATGCCAGCGTCAATGCCGGCGGCTGGGGCTGGGATGCGATCAGCCACTACGGCGGCGCGATCGGCAACCTGGAAACCAAGGCCAATTTCGGTGGTGAGGTGCGCTTCGGCTGGAAGCTGCCGGACGACTTCGGCAGCACCCCGCTGCGCCCGGCCGGCGAGAACACCGCGCCGACCCGCGGCGGCAAGCCCAGTGGCTGGTCATGGCACCTGTTCGCCACCACCGATGCGGCGTGGGTGATCCGCGATATCACCTTGGACGGCAACACCTTCCGCGACAGCCACAGCGTGGACAAACGCCATGTGGTCGCCTACGGCGGCTATGGCGTGGCGGTGATGCGCGGCCGCTGGAAGTTCGCGATGGCGCGTTATCACAGCACCCGCGAGTTCAACGGCCAGCGCGAAGCCCCTGTGTTCGGCA
>NZ_JBNNHG010000081.1:0-16042 GCF_050268705.1 Stenotrophomonas sp. NPDC077659
ACGTTCATCGACCAGTGCCTGGCCGATGTCGATCTGTGCATGAAGCATATCCAGAGCAGTGCCGAGCAGCAGGACTGGGAAGAGTTCCGAGAGCGGGCCCATGCCCTGCGCGGGGTCACCAGCAATCTGGGTCTGGTGCAGGTTGCGGCCACCAGTGGTGAACTGATGCGGATGGCCGACTGGCAGCTCAAGGCCGAGTGGAGCGTCCGTGTCTCCAGTCTGGCCGCTGCATTGCGCAGCGGCAGGAAGGCGCTCGACGCACGTAGTGCCGGCGTTGTCCGGCAGGACGATGGCGAGCGGTCGCCTTCCTGATCCGCGCGGGCTTCAGGCCCCCTCCCCATTGCGGCGTGCCTGCGCACGGACCAGTCGATCCATCGTGCGCAGGGACTTCTCGCCGAGCTGCATGGCGGTGTCCACCCAGATTTCGGTGATCCGCATCATCTCGTGCAGGGGCACCTGGGTGGCGATCTCGTTGACCTGGCGCATGGCGGCCCAGGCGTGCGGGATGCGCTTGCTGTCCTTGATGACCTGTTCCACCGCCGCCACGCCTTCGCCGACCGGCACCACCACGTCGACCAGGCCCATCTGCTTCAGCTCGCTGGCCGTGTAGAGGTTGCCCTCCAGCATGATCTTCTCGGCCAGGCGCGGGCTGATGCGCTGGCACAGGAAAGAATAGGCGCCCATGCCGGGGAACAGGTCGAACAGCACCTCCGGCAGCCCCATCAGCACGCCTTCCTCGGCGACATTGGTGTGGCAGCTCAACGCGGCTTCGACGCCGCCGCCCAGGGCATTGCCCTGCACCAGCGCGATGCTGTGGGCGCGTGCACCCAGCCCGGCATGGAAGGCGTGCACGCCGCGCACGCAGCGCTGCGCGTAGTCGAGCAGGCGGGCACGGTCGCCTTCGCGGATCAGGCGGCAGAACAGCTCCAGGTCTCCGCCCAGGTTGAAGACATCACTGTCCGATGCCAGTACGACATGGGGCGACAGGACATGCGAGGCCGAGAGGCGTTCGCCCAGATCGCGCTGGTAGTCGACGATATCGTCCACCAGCCGCGAGGCGAAGCAGGGCCGGCCCGGCTGTTGGGCCAGGTGGGCGTGCATGTGGATCCAGTAGACGTTCCTTTGCGGCTCCTCGGTCAGGCGCAGGGTGGGGTGGCGCGAGGGGCGGGCGATGAAGGGATGGACTGCGGACATGGGTGTTCTCCGTATGACCGTCCGGCCGACCGCAGAGCGGACGGAGAAAAGTGAGGGGGCGGGCTGAACGTGCGGCGGCGAGTGATTCTATGCACTGCCTGTGAACCGCCCGCAAGCGGCCAGGCCCCCGCCTGCCGCACAAACAGAAGGCCCGGGTCGTCGCCGACCCGGGCCTGCCGGCTCCCTCTTTCCGCAAACCCTTACGGGGCGGGCGTATCGCGGAGCTCGCGACGCAGGATCTTGCCGACATTGGTCTTCGGCAGCTCTTTTCGGAATTCTACGATTCTGGGGTGCTTGTAGCCGGTAAGGTTGGCCCGCGCGTGTTCCTTGACCATTTCGGCGGTCAGGTTCGGGTCCTTCTTCACGATCACAACCTTCACCACTTCACCGGATTTCTCGTCCGGCACACCGACGGCGGCCACTTCCAGCACGCCCGGCATCATCGCGATGACGTCCTCGACTTCGTTCGGGTAGACGTTGAAGCCGGACACCAGGATCATGTCCTTCTTGCGGTCGACGATATAGAAGAAGCCCTGCTCATCCATCTTCGCCATGTCGCCGGTGTGCAGCCACTGGTCCGCATCGATGGCCTTGGCGGTTTCATCGGGGCGCTGCCAGTAGCCCTTCATCACCTGCGGGCCGCGGATGCACAGTTCGCCGACTTCACCCATGGCCAGGGTGTTGCCGTCGTCGTCCTTGATGCAGGCATCGGTGGACGGAATGGGCAGGCCGATGGCGCCGTTGTATTCCTTCAGGTCCAGCGGGTTGATGCAGGCCGCCGGCGAGGTCTCGGTCAGGCCGTAGGCCTCGACCAGGGTCACCCCGGTCACCTTCTTCCAGCGCTCGGCCACCGCGCGCTGCACGGCCATGCCGCCGCCCAGGGTCACCTTCAGCGACGAGAAATCGACGGTGTCGAAGCCGGGGGTGTTGAGCAGGCCATTGAACAGGGTGTTGACGCCGGTGATGGCGGTGAAGCGCACGGATTTGAGCTCCTTGACGAAGCCCTTCATGTCGCGCGGGTTGGTGATGAGGTGGTTGCAGCCACCGAACTTCATGAAGACCAGACCGTTCGCCGTCAGCGCGAAGATGTGGTACAGCGGCAGGGCGGTGATGATCCATTCCTTGCCCGGCTCGATGCCCGACGCGCTGATCCAGGCCGAGGCCTGCTGCATGTTGGCGATCAGGTTGCGGTTGGTCAGCATGGCACCCTTGGCCACGCCGGTGGTGCCGCCGGTGTACTGCAGGAAGGCGACGTCGTCGTGGTCGATCTCCACCTTGGGCAGGGTGTGGCGGCTGCCCAGCTTCAGTGCCTGGCGGAAGCGGACCGCGCCCTTGAGATGGTAGTTGGGCACCATCTTCTTGATGTACTTGAGCACGAAATTGACGATCGTGCCTTTCAGCCCGAGCAGGTCGCCCAGGCCGGTGGTGATGACATGCTTGACCGGGGTCTCGGCGATGACCTGCTCTGCGGTGTCGCCGAAGTTGTCGACCACCACCAGCGCGCTGACGCCGGCATCGACCAGCTGATGTTTCAGCTCGCGCGCGGTGTACAGCGGGTTGACGTTGACCACGGTAAGGCCGGCACGCAGCACGCCGAAAGTGGCGATGGGGTACTGCAGGCAGTTGGGCATCATCAGGGCGACGCGGTCGCCCTTCTTGAGCTTGAGCTCACCCAGCAGGTAGGCGGCGAACTGCTCGACCAGGGCGTCGGTTTCGCCGTAGGTGAGGATCTTGCCGAAGCTGGAGTAGGCAGGACGGTCGCGGTATTTGGCGACCGAGGCGTCGAAGACCGAAGCTACCGAATGGAACTCATTGATGTCGATCTCGGCGGGAACGCCTTTCGGATAGCTCTGCAGCCAGGGACGATCCAGACTCATATTCCCCCTCCAGGAATCGTTTTTGATGGGTGCGGCGCGGACAGTATCCGCCGAAACCGCTCCCGGCAGCATACCGTCCCGTAGGGAAAACGCGAAGGGGGCGTCTGCGTCAGGTAGTGCCGGCCAGCGGCCGGCACTACCGGAAGTCAGCTGCGGCCGCGTGCCGGGGCGCCGTTGGCCTTGTAGTAGGGCGCGCTGCTGCGCGGCAGCGGCTGGCGGCCGCGGATTACGTCGGCCAGCTTCTCAGCCATCATGATGGTCGGCGCGTTGAGGTTGCCGGTCACCACCTGCGGCATGATCGACGCATCGACGATGCGCAGGGCGTCCAGGCCGTGCACGCGGCCCTGGCCATCCACAACCGCCATCGGATCATCGGCGTGACCCATCTTGTTGGTGCAGGACGGGTGGTAGGCAGTCTCGGCATGTTCACGCACGAAGCCGTCGATCTGCGCATCGGTCTGCAGCTCGCGGCCGGGCGAGATCTCGCGGCCACTGTAGGGCGCCAGCGCCGGCTGCGCGAATATCTCACGGGTGATGCGGATGGCGGCGCGGAACTCGCGCCAGTCCTGCTCGTGCGACATGTAGTTGAACAGGATGCTGGGGTGTACGCGCGGATCCTTGGACACCACATGGACGCGGCCGCGGCTGGGCGAGCGCATCGAACCGACGTGCATCTGGAAGCTGTGTTCCTTGATCGGGTTGGAGCCGTTGTAGTTGATGGCCACCGGCAGGAAGTGGTACTGCAGGTTGGGCCAGTCGAAGGACGCGTCGCTGCGGATGAAGCCGCCGGCTTCAAACTGGTTGCTGGCGCCGATGCCGGTGCCCAGGAACAGCCATTCGGCGCCGATGGCCGGTTGGTTGTACAGCTTCAGGGCGGGCGCCAGCGACACCGGCTTCCTGCATTCGTACTGCAGATACATTTCCAGGTGATCCTGCAGGTTGGCGCCGACGCCGGGCAGGTGATGCACCAGGTCGATGTCCAGGCTGCGCAGCAGATCGGCCGGACCGACACCGGAGCGCTGCAGGATCTGCGGCGAGGCGATGGCCCCGCCGCACAGCAGCACCTCGCGGCGTGCAGTGGCACGCTGGGGCTGGTCGTTGTGCAGCCACTGCACGCCCACCGCGCGCTTGCCCGAGAACAGGATGCGGTCGGTAAGCGCGTGGGTGACGATGGTCAGGTTCGGGCGCGGCTTTGCCAGGTCCAGGTAGCCGCGCGCGGTGCTGGAGCGACGCCCCTTCGGGGTGACCGTGCGGTCCATCGGGCCGAAGCCTTCCTGCTGGTAGCCGTTCAGATCCTCGGTACGCGGGTAGCCCGCCTGCACGCCGGCCTCGACCATCGCCGCGAACAGTTCGTTGTTGCCGGCCTTGGGTGTGGTCACCCGCAGCGGGCCGTCGCCGCCGTGGTAGTCGTTGGCGCCGATGTCGCGGGTCTCGGCCTTGCGGAAGTAGGGCAGGCAGTCCAGGTAGGTCCAGTCTTCCAGGCCGGGCATGCTGGCCCAGTTGTCGTAGTCCATGGCGTTGCCGCGGATGTAGCACATGCCGTTGATGAGCGAGGAGCCGCCCAGGCCCTTGCCGCGGCCGCAGTCCATGCGCCGGTTGTTCATGAAGGGCTCCGGGTCGGTCTTGTACGCCCAGTTGTAGCGCTTGCCCTGCAGCGGGTAGGCCAGTGCGGCCGGCATCTGCGTGCGGAAGTCGAGGCGGTAGTCGGGGCCGCCGGCTTCCAGCAGCAGCACGCTGGCATCGGCATCCTCGGTGAGGCGGGTGGCCAGCACGTTGCCGGCCGAACCGGCGCCGATGATGATGTAGTCGTACTCGTTGGGGGTGCTCATGGTTGCTATCCTTCCGGTTCAGAACGCGCTGGCGTAGTCGCCCAGTTCGACCTGCACCGACTTGATGCGGGTGTAGTGGCCCAGGGTGGACAGGCCGTTCTCGCGGCCGACGCCGGACTGCTTGTAGCCACCGACCGGCATTTCGGCCGGCGATTCACCCCAGGTGTTGATCCAGCAGATGCCGGCTTCCAGGCGGTGGATGATGCGGTGGGCGCGGCTGATGTCACGGCTGACCACGCCGGCGGCCAGACCGAAGGTGGTGTCGTTGGCGCGGCGGACCACTTCGTCTTCGTCGTCGTAGGCAAGGAGGCTCATCACCGGCCCGAAGATCTCCTCACGTACGATGGTCATGTCATCACGGCAGTCGGAAAACACGGTGGGCAGCACGTAGGCGCCTTCGGCCAGCGCACCTTCGCTGGCACGGCCGCCGCCGGTCAGCAGGCGGGCGCCTTCGGCCCTGCCGCTTTCGATGTAACGCAGCACGTTGTGCATGTGCGGAAAGCTGACCATCGGGCCGAAGTTGGTCGCCGCATCCATCGGGTTGCCGATGCGGATGCGCTTGACGCGCTCGACGATGGCCGCTTCGAACGCGGCCAGCATGCTGCGCGGCACGAACACGCGGGTGCCGTTGGTGCAGACCTGGCCGGAGCTGAAGAAGTTGGCCATCACCGCGATGTCGGCGGCGCGGTCCAGATCGGCGTCCTTGCAGATGACCAGCGGCGACTTGCCGCCCAGTTCCATGGTCACTTCCTTCAGTGAGGATGCAGCAGCCGAGGCCATGACCTTCTTGCCGGTGGCCACGCCGCCGGTGAAGGAAATCTTCTCGATCACCGGGTGTTCGGTGAGCCAGTTGCCGATCTCGCCGCCCGGGCCCTGCACGACGTTGAACACGCCGTCCGGCACACCGGCTTCGCTGTATATCCCGGCCAGCTCCAGGGCCGTCAGCGGGGTTACTTCGGAGGGCTTGAACACCATGGCGTTGCCGGCCGCCAGCGCAGGTGCCGATTTCCACAGCGCGATCTGGATCGGGTAGTTCCAGGCGCCGATGCCGGCGACCACGCCCAGCGGTTCGCGGCGGGTGTAGAAGAAGCTCGATTCGCGCAGCGGCAGCTGGATGCCTTCGATGGCGGTGGCCAGGCCGGCGTAGTACTCCAGCACGTCGGCGCCGGTGACGATGTCCACCGTGGTGGTCTCGGCCAGGGCCTTGCCGGTGTCCAGGGTTTCCAGCCGGGCCAGATCGTCATTGCGCTCGCGCAGGATGTCGACGGCACGGCGCAGGATGCGCGAGCGCTCCATCGCCGTCATCGCCGCCCATACCTTCTGGCCTTCGGCCGCGCTGCGCACCGCGCGGTCGACGTCGGCCTGGCTGGCGATCTGCACCTCGGCCAGCACCTGGCCGTTGGCCGGGTTGATGCTCTGGAAGGTCTTGCCACTGGTGGCGTCGACGCGTTGGCCGTGGATGTAGAGCTGTTGCACGGGCAGGGCAGTCATGGGGCACTCCTGGGTACAAGGGGGGAAGGGCGTGAGGCTGCTTGTACGCCCTCGGGCTGTAGCTGGAAGTCGATGTAGGCGTACGCCAGCGCGCGGGCGGCGGCGGTGTCGAACGGAGCACCGACCAGGCTGCCGCGCAGCCACAGGCCGTCGATCATCGCGGCCAGGCCGCGGGCGGCATTGCGGGCGCGTGCGGCCGGCAGTGCGCGATGGAACTGGTGGGCCAGGTTGGAATACAGCCGCTGGTCGTTGATGCGCTGCAGGCGCGCCAGTTCCGGCTGGTGCATGCTCGCCGCCCAGAAGGTGAGCCACACGCGCATGGCCGGGCCGCTGGTCTGGGTCTGGTCGAAGTTGCCATCGACCAGCGCGCGCAGCTGGGCCCGCGGGTTTGCATCAGCCTGCGCGCGGTAGTGGGCGAAGGCGTCTTTCAGTTCGTTGAGTATCTGCCGCATCGCGGCGTTGAGCAGGCCGGCCTTGTCGCCGAAGTAGTGGGCCACGATGCCGGCGGACAGGCCGGCCTGGCGGGCGATGGTGGCCACGGTGGCGTCAGCCAGGCCGATATCGTGGATCACCTGGAAGGTGGCCTGGATCAGCTGCTCGCGGCGGATCGGTTCGATGCCTTTCTTCGGCACGGTCTCACCTGGGCATGGGCGTCGGCCCGAGATGGACAGTATCGGATTTGTTGATTGAACGTTCAATCAACAAAAAGTGAAGGTTGTGTGTGGGTGGAGTTTGAGGGTCAGAGAACTTTGCTTTGAAAAGGTATCCGACCCCGGGCTTACAGGCGCAGGGCGGCTTCCAGCAGCGGGGTGGCCCAGGCGGGGGTGGCTGCCAGCTGGGCGAGGTCGTCGGGCTCGGGGTACAGCATCTGGCCATCTTCCATCTGCAGCAGCAGCTGTGGATCGGGCACGGCCTCACCGGGGGCAGCATCGGCGCTGTTGTCGTAGACCTGCAGCTGGGCCAGCACCGGCATCAGCCGCACCAGGTTCTGCTGGGCCAGCGGCCAGCGCCGACGGATATCGGCCTCGTTGATGGGATGGCCGCCGCTGCGCACCCGCGCCTGCACGCGCGCGATGTGCTGCTCCGGGCTGGACAGGCCGCAGAACCACATCAGCACGTCGTGGCTGTGGCTGGCTTCGTGCAGCAGGGCGGCGATGGAATTGCCACCCAGAGTGGTTTCGAAGGCGTGGTTGTGGCCCTGCTCGAGGGCATCACGGATGCGGTTGACGCCCTCCTGCCAGGCCTGGGCGTTGGCCTCGGCCTGGGACAGGCCCGACAGCTCGCGCAGACCACGGGCAAACGTATCTGGATTGAACCAGTCCAGCCCAGCCTCGCGCAGCACGTGGCCGCCCACCGAACTCTTGCCGGCGCCGTTGACGCCGGCAAGGACGTACAGGAACGGGCGAGACATCAGTGCCCCGTGCCGGCCTTGACCTGTCCCTTCAGGCGGGCCGGGCGGCGCAGCAGGGCACGGGCGGCGTCACCGGCCTGGGCCTGCTGCAGCACGGCCAGACGCTGGTCGAAGCCGGCGCGCAGTTCGGCCAGGCCCGGGGCCTGGCCGCGCAGTTCCTCCAGCGAGGATTCCAGTGCCTCCACCCGCGCCTGCAACGCGCGGTACTGTTCGATGGAGACGATGACCGCCTGCGGCTCGTTGTGGTTGGTGACCACCACCATGCGCTGGTCGCGGACCTCCTGCATGACCTTGCGCCAGTGCTCCTTCACCGACGAAGCGGTGGTGTGGGTCAGCTCGTTGATCGGGTCGAAGCGGACGGGCATGTGAAGCATGGCGGGGCTCCAGCGGGGGTATGGGCCCACCTTACGCCTGTTTCATGCAAATTGCATGAATCTGGAAAAATATGAATATTTCATGGGTCCGTAGCGCCGAGCCTGCGCTCGGCTGATGCTGGCAGGCCGCCTACCGCAGCCGAGCATGGGCTCGGCTCTACAACATCCGGGACGTTATTTGCTGGCCAGCTGGCGCAGCACGTACTGCAGCAGGCCGCCGTGGTGGGCGAGGAGGCGCGTTTGCGAACCACCGGTTCGCGCGCCTCCGCAGCGCCCCCGCGCTGGCGCGGGGGCCGGGCTTCCGCCCATGGGTGGCACGAGACGGTTCAGCGACCCGCCAGCTGGCGCAGCACGTACTGCAGCAGACCGCCGTGGCGGGCGAGGAGGCGCGTTTGCGAACCACCGGTTCGCACGCCTCCGCAGCGCCCCCGCGCTGGCGCGGGGGCCGGGCTTCCGCCCATGGGCGGCACGAGACGGTTCAGCGACCCGCCAACTGGCGCAGCACGTACTGCAGCAGACCGCCGTGGCGGAAGTACTCGACTTCCTTCGGGGTCAGCAGCATCACCGAGACCTCGAAGGTCTTTTTCGTGCCATCGGCCTTGGTCGCGGTCACCGTAGCACGCTTGCTGGCACCGTCTTCCAGGCCGGTGATGTCGATCGTCTCCGAGCCGTCCAGGCCCAGCGACTGCGCGTTCTCACTGTTGCGGAACTGCAGCGGCAGTACGCCCATGCCGACCAGGTTGGAGCGGTGGATGCGCTCGAAGCTTTCGGCGATGACTGCCTTCACCCCCAGCAGCAGGGTGCCCTTGGCCGCCCAGTCGCGCGATGAGCCGGTGCCATATTCCTTGCCGGCCAGCACCACCAGCGGCACGTTATCGGCCTTGTACTTCATGGCCGCATCGTAGATCGCCAGCTTTTCCGGCTGGCCACCGTCGGCCGGGTAGTACAGGGTGTTGCCGCCTTCCTCGCCACCGAACATCAGGTTCTTGATGCGGATGTTGGCGAAGGTGCCGCGGACCATCACGTCATCGTTGCCACGGCGACTGCCGTAGCTGTTGAAGTCGGCTGGCTGCACGCCGCGTTCCTGCAGGAAGCGGCCCGCCGGCGAGTCCTTCTTGATGTTGCCGGCCGGGGAGATGTGGTCGGTGGTGATCGAATCGCCGAACAGGCCCATCACGCGTGCGCCGTGCACATCGTCGATACTGCCGGTCTGCATGGTCATGCCATCGAAGTACGGCGGGTTCTTGATATAGGTGGAGGCGTCGCTCCACTCGTACAGGTTGCCGTCCGGCGAGGCGATGGTGTTCCAGCGGGTATCGCCCTTGAACACGTCGGCGTAGTTCTGCTTGAACATCTCCGGGCCGATGGTGGCGGCAATGACATCGCCGATTTCCTTGTTGCTCGGCCAGATGTCGCGCAGGAACACCGGCTGGCCATCGCTGCCGGTGCCCAGCGGCTGGGTGGTCAGATCGATGTCGGTGGTGCCGGCGATGGCGTAGGCGACGACCAGCGGCGGGCTGGCCAGGTAGTTCATCTTTACTTCGGGGTGCACGCGGCCCTCGAAGTTGCGGTTGCCCGACAGCACCGAGGTGACCACCAGGTCGCCGGCGGCGATGCCGGCGCTGACTTCGGTCGGCAGCGGGCCGGAGTTGCCGATACAGGTGGTGCAACCGTAGCCGACCACATAGAAGCCGATCTTTTCCAGCTCCTTCAGCACGCCGGCCTTTTCCAGGTAATCGGTGACCACGCGCGAGCCTGGGCCGAGCGAGGTCTTCACCCACGGCTGGCGGTTCAGGCCCTTGGCCGCCGCATTGCGCGCCAGCAGGCCGGCGCCGATCATCACCGCCGGGTTGGAGGTGTTGGTACAGGAGGTGATGGCGGCAATGACCACTGCCCCGTCCTTCAGCCGCACCTTGCGGTTCTCGATCTCGATGTCGGCGAAGCCCTTGGCCAGCTGTTCATTGCCGACCGCTGCGCCGCCACCCTCGTTGACGAAAGTGGAGACATCGGCGCTGCGCTTGTCACGGTTGGCGGTGAGGCCGACCAGCGCTTCGCGGTAGTTTTTCTGCACGTCTTCCAGCAGCACGCGGTCCTGCGGGCGCTTGGGGCCAGCCAGCGACGGCTTGACCGTGCCCATGTCCAGTTCAAGCGTGCTGCTGTACTGGGCCGGCGCGCTGCCCGGTTCGTGCCACAGGCCCTGGGCCTTGGCGTAGGCTTCGACCAGGTTGATCTGCTCGTCGCTGCGGCCGGACAGGCGCAGGTAGTTCAGCGATTCGTGATCGATCGGGAAGATGCCGCAGGTGGCGCCATACTCGGGGGCCATGTTGCCGATGGTGGCGCGGTCGGCCAGCGGCAGGTGCTGCAGGCCATCGCCGTAGAACTCGACGAACTTGCCGACCACGCCCAGCTTGCGCAGCATCTGGGTGACGGTCAGTACCAGATCGGTGGCGGTGGCGCCTTCGGGCAGCTTGCCGGTGAGCTTGAAGCCGACCACCTGCGGGATCAGCATGGAGGACGGCTGGCCGAGCATCGCAGCTTCGGCTTCGATGCCACCCACGCCCCAGCCCAGCACGCCGATGCCGTTGATCATGGTGGTATGGCTGTCGGTACCGAACACGGTATCGGGGTAGGCCACGGCCCGGCCGTCCTTGTCGGCGGTCATCACCACGCGGGCCAGGTTTTCCAGGTTCACCTGGTGGACGATGCCGGTGTTGGGCGGCACCACCTTGAAGTTGTCGAAGGCCTTCTGGCCCCAGCGCAGGAAGCCGTAGCGTTCCTGGTTGCGCTGGAACTCGATCTTGCCGTTGAGATCCAGTGCGTCGGGCTTGCCGAACACATCCACCTGCACCGAGTGGTCGATGACCAGTTCGGAAGGGATCTGCGGATTGATCTGCTCAGGCGAGCCGCCGAGCTTGACCACCGCATCGCGCATCGCGGCCAGGTCGACCACGCAGGGCACGCCGGTGAAGTCCTGCAGGACCACGCGCGCGGGCATGAAGGCAATCTCGGTATCCGGCTCGGCGGACGGGTTCCAGCGGGCCACCGCTTCAATATGGTCGGGGCCGACGGTGGCGCCGCCGTCCTCGTGCCGGAGCAGGTTCTCCAGCAGGATCTTCATCGAGTAGGGCAGGTGGGAGATATCGAAGCGCTGGCCCAGCGTGGGCAGGCTGAAGTAGTCGTAAGTCTTGCCGCCGACATCCAGTTGGCGGCGGGTGGAGAACGAATCGCTCATGCGGGATGACTCCTTCTTGCGGATGGCTTGCATTGGCTCGCGCGTGGGCGGGCCTGCTTGCGTTCATGGGGCCGTCGTCGCTGGACCTCCGCCGCGGGCGGCGGGTCACCGTGCGGCGGCCGCCCGGATACCGCTGGGAAGTCTATACCCGAAGATGTGTTGCCGCCGTCATCGCCGGCCTGCCGAACCGATGCGCTGCCTGCAGGGCGGATGCTCGGTGTACGGGGATCATGGCTCGCTCGGGTGCAGGTCCGGGACGTCGTAGGAGGGGCCGTGTTCCCAGGGGTTGGCGCGACCGTTGGCTGGCAGCGGCCGGAACTGCACGACCCGTGGCACATTGTAACGCGGCGTGGGCGCGGCAGATGCCTGTGCGTCCGGCGGGGTATGCGCGGTGGCCGCAGCGCCCTCGGCAGCCAACCGCAGCAGGGTCAGTCGATGGTGTACGAATGGCGCTTCCGGATCGTCGCGGCGCAGTATGTGCAGGGTCAGCGTGGACCGTGCATCCACAGTGGCGCCCGCCGTGCCCTTCGCGGTGTCGCCGCGGGCGCCGCCGGTCGCATCGGCCCGCAACTGCTCGATGACCTCGGCCTCGCTGATGAAGTAGTGGGAGACCGTCGATTCCGGTGCCGTGGCGAGGTTCCGGCAATGGGCGAAAATGATGGAGGTATACTTCTTTCCGCGCTCGTTGGTGAGGTGCTGCAGTTCACTCAGATCCAGGACCTTCTGTACGCCCGTATCCGCGATGACACCCTCGAACGGGCTGTCGATGCCGGCCTCGCCGTTGACCACCAGGATGTCCGTGCCGACTGCGCGCCCGTTCGCAACGCGCCGGCGGTTCCTGAGCAGGCTGCGGGCGATATCGCGTTCGTCGTCGTATTCGTAGTGGTGATGCCGGTAGTTCTGCAGCCCGTCCTGGCGGCCCAGGGTGTTGGCGAGCGACTCCGGCGCATAAGCGGGCCCACCGTTCCAGAGCGTGTGGTCCTGCTGCGGTACGAAGTCCACCCTGGTGATCTCCACGGTGCCCGACGCGGTGGTCCTGAGGGACACATAGGGTGAGTAGCCCGCAGGCGGGTTGACGCACGCGTCGATGCCTGCATCCATCAGCAGGGTGTCATGCGGGGTCATCAGGCCGACCCCGACGTCCGCGGGGATGCGTACCGGCACGGAGCCGGCGGCGGCCTCACTCTCCGAAGGGAGGTACGAGCCGTGGGCCGAGACCACCAGTGCCTGGCTGCCCGATGGGGTTCCATCCTTCGTGCGAGCGCTGTAGCGCAGATACTTGACCTCGCCATCGGTATCGCGGATGGGCGTCCTGCTGATCGCGGCCGGCAGCTTGTAACGCTTGAGGCCATGCACCGGCGCGGCTGCGCCATCGCTGTTCCGTGTCCTGCCCGGCCGGCGTTCGACGTCGGTTCGCGCCTTGCGCGGCACGAACCTGTCGCCCTTTCTCCGGTAGATCCGGCGGGGATCGGTGGCCATGCCGGTCTCTGTCTGCGACCGCGGAATCACCCGGAAACCGCGCGCTTCGGCTTCCCAGCGGGCGCGATGCAGCGTGCCCTGCCTGAGCGGGATGTAGAGGTCGTCGCCGATGCGGTAGGCGCCACGCAGGTGGCCGCTGGCGATCGGTGATGGCAGGGGCTGCTTCGCGTTTCCGGCCTCCGCCGTCGCTGCCTCCAGGCGCTCGCCGGTGCTGGCCGAGGGCATGAAATCCGGTGAACTGAGCAGCAGGTTGATCAGCGTGCTGAGGACCAGGTTGTCGGCATCCTCTTTGGCCGTGGTGGGATGGTCCGTGTCGGCGCGCATGTTTTCCCAGCCTGAGGCGAACTGCATGCCCATGGCACCGTAATTGGCGATCCGCAGGCCACCGTCGACCACGGCCATTTCCACTTCGCCCATTGCCAGCAGTTCCGGCAGCAGCAGTTCGCCTGCGCCGACGGTCATGGCCACTTCCATCAGCACCTCTGCCACGGCTTCCAGTTCCGCCGCGCGCTTTTTCTGCGCGAACTCCTCCTGCGACCGCAGCACCGCCTGTCCCTGCTGCTGCTGGCGCGCCTGGTGGGCACGTGCAAGTTCACCCACCGGGTCATCGGCGGGCGTCACCACGAACCCGGTGGGACTCAGCGTGGTGCTCCAGGTGGCGCCCAGGCCATCGCCTCCGCTGATGCCGCCGTTGGCAAACCCACGGTTGACATGCGCGTTCACGGCGCCCTCCTGCAGGCGGTCCGGCGCGTAGAACTGCCGCAGCCACGCGATGTCCGGGTTCTGCAGCCGCCGCCCGCCGCCGAACAGGCTGCGCCCGAAGACCAGGCGACGTGCCGGCAGCGCCAGGCCGATGGGGACGGCGAGGTATTCATCCGGGGCTTTGCCTGGCAGCAGGATCACGCCGTCGGCGGTGTCCGATGTGTGCTGCACGGTGAGCAGCAGGGGCCTGGCATGGCCGTTGCGCACCGCTTCGGCCTGGGCCGCATAGTGCGCGCGGTCGGCAGGCGCGATGCCCTGCAGCGTACACGAGGTGCGCTGCAGGCGCAGGTTGTCGAGCCGGGTGGACAGGAACAGGTCGATCTGCAGCGCAAGGGCGGCCTGGTAGTCGGCATCGCCCGCCCGCTGGCTGAAGGTGCGGTCCCATGCCGCCCGCAGGACCGCCGGCACGGGGGGATGGGTGCCTTTCATCAGTGTCCTGAGTGACGGATTGCCTGCCACCCCTGCGGGTTGCTGCTCCTGGCACAGGTCCACGGTCGCGGCCACGGCCTGCTGCACGTGACGGTGTGCGCTGCTGCGGGCGCGGGCGACGATGGTGGCTTCGTCGCAGCGCTCTGCGGGCGTGCGCACGATCGCCCAGGCGACCGGCTTCTGGTAGCGGAAGTGGTAGGGCATGCGGCCGGTATGGAGCATCTGCCCGTCGCGCACTTTGGCCCAGCCGGAGAAGGTGACCTGCTGGTCGAGCACGTCCGCAGGCGTGCCCTTGAAGCGCCCCAGGTATTTCTGGATGAACAGGCGCAGGTTGCCGCTGGTGCCGTGCCAGCCCTTCTGCAGGGACTGGTTCACGGTGCGCAGCAGCGTGTGCGCGCGTTGTGCGGGGCGGGCGGCGCCGGCGGATTCACCGATGGCCTGCAGGCGGCCCAGGGCGGCTGCCGTGGCGGGGCTGGCGGCCCGGAGGTAGGCCAGCATCCATGGCTGCCAGGGGCGGCTGCGCGCGGCCACCCGGTTGAGCAGGTCGGCCAGTTGCTGGAGGACGTCCGGCGTGTTCAGTTCCGGCGGCGCGGCCCCGTCCTCGCCGGCCACGATCTGTATGTGCTCGCCGGCAACGGGCGTCAGGAAGGCGGCGGAGGGATGATCATGGGCGGCGTTCCGGAACAGTTCGGCCAGCGGGTAACGGTTGTCTTCGGCTTCGGTCCATTGCGCACCGATGCCGGCGCGTACCCGCAAGGGGTTCAGTTCGGAATGGGTGTACCGGATCCACAGCGATGCCAGGCGGGTGCTGATTGCCGCTGGCGAATGCCCGCCCACGCGCTGCAGGCAGGACCACAGTGCGGGCACATACGCTCGGATGCTGGAGGCCAGTGGCGTGTCCGGTGACCCCTGCGATGGGCTGGCGGTGGTGGCCGGTGGCACCGCTGGCGTGACCTTGCCGGCACGTGCGATGACCTTGCGCAGCGGCGGGCGGATGGCGGCGGATCCGGGTACCTGCAGCGGTGGTGCGCGCCGTGGTTCGGGATCGGCGGTGGCCGAGGCCAGATCGAACAGGTTCAAGCGCCTGTCGATGCGCTGCAACAGGCCGGGTCCATCGTCCGGGCCAGTCGCTCCGGTCTGCGCCGGGCGTGCAGCGACGTTGGCACCGTGCGCTGCCGGGGCCCACGCATTGTGCCGCGCGGCCAGCGCTTCGCGTGGCGTCCGGCGGCGTTGCTCGAAGGCCTGCAGGCGGTCGCGCGCTTGCTCGAAGGCCTGCTGTCGCGAGGCGTGTGCCGGGAAGGTGAGGGCCTCGGCTTCGGCATCCAGCGAGCGTGCCACCAGGGTGGCGTAGCGCCTGTCCAGCGCGCCGGCGGGCTCGCTGCGCGCATGGTGGGCCGCGTCGGCCCGCAGCGCATCCAGATGGCGGTGCAGCCGCTGGGCGGCCTCGACATGCTGTGCGCCACGCGTGAGTGCCGGTTGCAGCAGTTCCAGCAGGGCGGCCAGCATGTCGGCATGGCCGCCGTTGCTGCGCAGCATGAGGGCCAACGCCCGGTCGTGTACGCAGGGCTCGCTGCATCGCACCTCGTCGAAGGCACGTTGCAGGCAGCCTGGCAGCAGCGTGCTCAGGTGCAGTCCGGGCGCGCGGACGCGTTCGGCTTCCAGGCGGCGCGCCAGAAGAGGAATGTCCAGAAGGATGCCCTGGGCCATCTCCTGCTCGGCAATCCGGCGGCTGATGAGAGCGATGTCGTTCAGGCGCGATCGGGCCAGCACCGGGCTTGCGTCGCGGATGATCAGTAGTTGCCTGAGGCCGAGCAGCCGTGACCGGGCGGTCTGTTCGCGCTCCTCAACCCGCTGCGGTCGGTTGCGCAGGGTATCGGCCACGTTTTTCCAGGCGTGGCTCCAGTTGAAATGGTCGTTCAGTGCTTCACGTGCCTGCTGCCGCGCGGTATCGAGCGTCGCGTCGG